>JBBSVT010000073.1:0-9893 GCA_038046685.1 Nanobdellota archaeon | reverse complement strand
AGGTAAAAATATTTATAGGGAACTTTTGAAGTGTGCCTCGTAACTTAATACGTACGTTTCAGCACTTCATTCTACTAACTAAAATCCGGGATTCATATGTTTTCTGGCACAAAAAAATCTGCTCACCATAGATTTATAAATATCATTAGTTACTAGTTTTTGATATGAACCTCAATTACCAATCTCGCGAATCAAAAGCTGTTGATGCGATAAAAAAGACAATTCCTGTTTCTTTAAAATCACATATTGTGCCAAAAAGCAAAGGCATGTTTGCTGAAGTTTTTGAAACGGATGCAATTCCTGATTATTATGCCGGCTCAGCTATTGACAGTGTTGGTACAAAAATAATAATTGCTGAGGCAATGGAAAAATATGACACAATTGGCATTGATTGTGTTGCAATGAGCGCTAATGATTTGGCAACATTGGGCGGAGTAAGCCCGTTTCTTTTTATGGATTGCATAGCATGCCAGACTCAGATACAGGAAAAAGGAATTACCGGTGATTTGGTAAAAGGAATGTCAAAAGGTCTTGAACAATGCGATTCTTCAAAAATTCTAAGAAATTCCATAAAAATTAACTTTGGAAAGGGAGAAACCGCTTCTGTTGATGAATTAATTTCTGGTGTAAGAGCAGGTTACGGCTTTGATTTAATAGGCTGCATGATAGGCTTTATAGGAAAAGAAAAATTCAATAAACAAAAGGTAAAAGCAGGGCAAAAAATAATTGCATTAAGAAGTTCTGGCCCTCATTCAAATGGCTACACCGGTTTAAGGCATTATCTGCTGAAAGGTGATTTTGAGGAAAGAGCAGAATTTAAGAAAAAGTACAAAGGCAGGTTTTCTTTAGACGACAAATTCAATGGCTCAACAATCGGTAGGATTTTATTAGAACCGACAAAAATTTATATACAGGCAATGGCAAAAATATCAAAGAATTTTGACATAGTTGGAGTCAACAATACGGGATATGGATTAAAGAATTTTAACAGGATACAAGAAAAAGTCGAGTTCAGAATTAAAAACCCTGTAAAGCCCCAGCCACTTTTTGAACTGATGCAAAAGAAGTCTCATTTCAGCGATGAGCAGATGTATAAGACATTCAACATGGGCATGGGCTTTTTTGTTATCTGCGAAAAAGAAAACGCTGACGATATTTTGAATATTGCAAAAGATGCTGATGTTGTTGGTGAAATAAGGAAAAGTAACACAACTGTAACTGTTTTGGAAAAAAATAAAAAGAAGATTGTGTTTGAGGGGTATTGATTAATTATGGTTTATTTTAGCTATTACCTTCGTTGAATACCACTCTGCCTTAATTGACTATAGCGATATTCAAAAATATTATTAAATGTTTCAGCAGGATTTTCGCGATCTCCAGGTCTATACATAATAAGATTTGACCTATTCACTATTCTTCTAAAATCATCGTAAAATCTTTGAGGCAATGGTTTAGCAAAATCTGTCATATTATCCACTACTCTATCAATCGCCTCTCCGTGTGACCTTTTTGATCTCACGATGTCTGTGTGACCCCTAATAAGAGGATCTTGAGTTCCTCCAATAGGTAATTCTAAATAAGCAATTGTGTCCAAAGATGCTGTAGTGGTTAGTATTCCAGTAGGGTCATATCGTCCGCTAAGGACACGGGGTTGTTTGTCATCAATGTGCTGAACATACGTTATAGTATCAGAGAAAGGGATTACGGGAGTAGTTTTATCAATGTTACAACTCAATGGAGTCAAGTCTCCATATTTATCACCACCAACCAAGATTACTTTACCCCGGTACAAAAAGGCATCTCCAAAAAATCTCAGTAAACCTTCATCAGCAAGTTTTACTAATTGTCCTTCATCTAAATCTACATTACCAAAAATTGATAGAATGATTTGGGCTGTTCTTGGATTTAATGTAGGTGTTTGGGAATCTCTTCTTGTTGGATCTTTCATGAATTAAAAGGAACACGATTCTCTTTTTAAATATTTCCATTTTTTTAACTACTTTTAAATAATACCTATCTAAAAACAGAGGGTATTGGTTCTATTCTAAGAAATTGTTCAAATGAATTTTATAGTATTTAATAGTTTATTCAACATTTAATAAAGATAATGCAATGTAAAAGCGAGGCAAAATTTAGTGGCAGACAAATTTTGCCGAGTACTATTCTTTGTGCGAAGCGTAGATTTATAATTTTAAGTTTATAACAAAAAAATCACTCATAACACAGCACAGTCCTTGCTATATTCTTGATCTCAACTGAGGTTGCTTTTAGATTTTCAATTATCTTAGCGACTGCAACTAAGTTAAGGTTTGCTGTTTTATTCTTCGAGTGTGAATTTGCAGTTGAATATTTTTCCAGTATTTTGTCGCATGATGCTGTTCTGTCTGTACTGGTAACTTCAACCTGAAATGAGATTTTTTTATCCTGATTGTAGTACGACTTCATGACTTCATTATAGGCCTCGCTTATACATGTGTAGACATTATCAAGCTCAGCAAGTGTTGCCCTGTCCAGGTTTACTGTGCTCAAAAATCTCGCAATTCTTTTTTGCCTGTCAGCAATTTTCTCAAGCCGCAAAATTATAAGCGCGTCGCTGTGAAGTTCCCATGGGTCTGTCAAAAGCGATTTTGCAATCCTTGGAGTCTTCAATGCATTTTTTATAACCCTGGAGCCCAGAAAATAAAGCCGGTTCACATCAGCATCTCTTTGGTGTATATTGCCATAATGGCATTGGCCTCTGAAGCATAAAATTGTGTCCTCGATCATAGCTCTCGTAATTATATCCATTCTCCTTATTATGGTTTTTATGGAAATTTCATTGATGTTGATAAGGTTTTTAGCCACAATTCTTGTTGAAGTCTGCTCCATTATCTCCAAGCCAGAAAGATTCCTCATGATGTCTTTAATCTTAAGAGCCTCATTGTAGTTATTTACAAATAAAACATTTACAGTGTCATAGCAGTTTAAGTAAGATGAGACAATCTCTGCTTTTATCAAACCGATATCCTTGTCATTAATCTCAATGCTTATTTCCTTTGCATCCAGCTTTTTCTCCTGCTGGTTCGCACTTAAAATCAGCTCAACGCCATCATCGCTTACTGAGATAAAGTCTCCCTTCTTCAGGTTATTTTTCTCAATCCAGCCTTTAGGCATCGACAGAATAAAAGAGCCCTTTCCGAAGCTTATCAGTTTTCTGACATCGATAGTGACCACCCCATTTTTCACTCAACCTTTTTAGTTGTAATTCGTGGCTATATAAAGATTATTATTGATTATCATAGATATTATGGAATATATTGCAGCATATATCTCAATAGTTCTTTATATGCCATATATAGTATATAGATTAATTATTTATATCTATGGGCTAACATTAAACATGAAGGTAGTGACCAAATGCTAAAAAAGAGTGGCTATCAGGAAGAGAAAGAAAGCGATGATGATTTCAGCATTTATTCGAAGGATGTGAGAGAAGCCCTCCTTGATGATGACGAATTAAGCCCAATGGAAGAAGCATTTATGAACGGTTATGAAGAGGCAGTATAAAGAGATGTAATAGAAATGGCAAAATGGCAAGATACTTATGTATAAACTGCGGAACATACATTATGAAAAGCGCAATAAGTGATCCTTACATGTGCAGGGACTGTGAGCGATTGCTCGAAGGCGCTGAAGATAGGGAAAGATACATCTACCTCGACAATTACTAATTGCAGGCGGAGTCAGAAATGAAACTGCATCAACAGTTCGATTTAAACAAGGAGATATTCCAAATGTACAATCTAAAAGGCATCACAACTACAATAATCGAAGCCCCGTCCTTAGTTGATAAGCTGATTAAACAATTGCTTAAAGAAGGGTATATTGTAGTTGAATCACCAATTCGTTTTATGGGAATACCGCAGAGCATAACTATCATAAGGAATTTTACAGGTCCTTTTGCCACACATTTTTCCATGAAATTGAAAGAGGATTTTGATGCCGTGTCTAGAGCAATAGGAATTGAGAAATTGTTTCGGTGAATCGAACACAAAAACACAGCCAAAAAACTTTCTTTTAAAACCCTCAAATTCTGCTGTTTTACGCCTTCTAGAGCCATTTCAGGAACGAAAGGTTTATATAGTTAAGCTCCTTAAAAATTGGTGGTCTGGAAGGATATTTATAGACGATAAATTGATGGTTTCATAATTTCAAGCAAAACAAAAATTAGTGATATGACTATCTCATTATAAGATTAACAATTTTTCTGTCAAAAATGGAACAAAACCAAGAACTTCAAGAAAATCCAAGCCAATCAGATTATGAAGCTAAAGACATTCAAGTTTTAGCTGGCCGAAGCGCTATTAGGAAAAGGCCGGCAATGTACATAGGCTCAACCGATATAAAAGGGCTCCATCATATTGTTTACGAAGTAGTGGACAACTCAATTGATGAAGCACTTGCGGGTTTTTGCAGTAGAATTTATGTGAAAATCAATAGAGATGGCTCTGTTACCATAAGTGACAATGGAAGAGGAATACCTGTAGACATACATCCCAAATTAAACAAGCCGGCAGTGGAGGTTGTTATGACTAGACTGCACTCCGGCGGAAAATTTGACAAGAAAATATATAAGGTAAGCGGGGGCCTGCATGGGGTTGGCCTTTCTGTAACTAATGCATTGTCAAAGGAGCTTGTTGTCGAGGTAAAAAGAAATGGAAAATTATACCGGCAGAAATACCAATATGGCAAGCCCTTTACAGAGTTAACTATAGTTGGCGATGTTGATTTAAAGGACACTGGAACGACTGTGCGCTTAGTTCCAGACTCCACAATTTTTTCAACAATCGAATTTGCATTTGATATCCTGTCAAGCAGGCTGAGGGAGCTTGCATTCTTGAATAAGGGAATTAATATCACCATAGAAGATGAAATAAGCGGAAATAAAAATGAATTTCAATATGAAGGCGGCATAATTTCTTTTGTAGAATACTTAAACAAGAACAAAAATCCGCTGCATAAAACAATTTACGCTTCCAAAAGCAAAAATGGAGTGCAATTGGAATATGCCCTTCAATACAATGAGGGCTACCAGGAAAATGTTTTCTCATTTGCCAACTCAATTAATACCTATGAAGGCGGAACTCATTTAATAGGCTTCAAAACAGCTATGACAAGGGTAATGAACAATTATATCGAGAAAAACAAAATTAAGGGAATTAAGCTTTCAAGCGAAGACACTCGGGAAGGCCTTACCGCTGTCATCTCAATCAAAGTTCCAGAGCCGCAATTTGAAGGCCAGACAAAGACGAAACTTGGCAACTCAGAAATCAAAGGCATCGTTGACAGCATTGTAAATGACTCGCTGAGCTCATATCTCGAAGAGAATCCGCAAATTGCCAAAATAATTGTCTATAAATGCGTAGATGCAGCACATGCCAGAGAAGCTGCCCAAAAGGCAAGGGAATTAACAAGACGAAAAGGCGCTTTAAATCATGGATCATTGCCTGGCAAACTGGCAGATTGCGCTGAAAGGGATCCAGAAAAATGTGAACTATTTATTGTTGAGGGGGACAGTGCCGGGGGCTCGGCAAAACAAGGCAGGAATAGGGAATATCAAGCGGTGCTGCCATTAAGGGGCAAAATATTGAACGTGGAAAAGGCCCGCTTGAACAAAATTTTTGAAAATGAAGAGATAACAACATTGGTAACTGCTATAGGGACTGGAATTGGCGAAGAGTTTAATATCACAAAATTAAGGTATTATAAGCTTTTGATCATGACAGACGCGGATGTTGACGGCTCCCATATAAGAACGTTATTGCTTACTTTCTTTTATAGGTATATGCATCCATTGATAGAAGCCGGCTATGTTTACATAGCGCAGCCGCCCCTCTACAGATTGACAAAAGGCAAAATTACAAAATATTTATTTAATGATGACGAATTAGGCAAATTATTGAAGGAAATCGGCAGGGATGAAACAAATATCCAGAGATACAAAGGCCTGGGTGAAATGAACCCGCAACAGCTTTGGGAAACAACAATGGACTCGGACAACAGGACTATTTTACAGATTACCCTTCAGGATGCTGTAGAAGCAGACAAAATCTTCACCTTGCTTATGGGCGACCAGGTAGAGCCAAGAAGAAAGTTCATCGAGATGCACGCGAAAGAAGTTGTTAATCTGGATGTTTGAGCATCAAGCTCTAAATTAAGGTTTATATCTGCGCAATAAATATTTTTCTCAAAAATGTAATCCAAAACACCAATACTTTAGTATCCTAAAGTGTATGCACAATCTAATTTTTCAATCCGCCTTCGGCAAAATTTAGTGCTCGGCTTTTTTGCCTGCCACTAAAAAAGCCTCGCCAATATATTCATTGTTTAATGAATGATTTTGAGGCGGAAATTAGTGGCAGAGGCAATTTCCGCCGAGACTAAAATTTGTCGCGAAGCGACGGATTGAAATTTAACTTCATAATGCTAAATAATAACACAAAACATAAACCTTTATAAATCAAATAATCTTTCGATATTTTGAAAATGCCGGAACAAGTAGTCAAAACAAAAAAAAAGCAATGGTATCCAATCCTTGCGCCAAAGCAGTTTGATAATGTTGTTATCGGAGAAACTTTGGTGCACGAACCGAGTGCTATGCTGGGCAAGACTCTAAGCCACAGTTTAATGAACTTGGCAAATGACGTGAAAAGACAGAACATAAATATCCATTTCAAGGTTGTCGAAATTGAGGAAAACAAGGCTAAAACTGCCATTACTGGCTTTCAGATAATTCCTTCTTCTGTCAAGAGGTTTGTGAGAAGAAACAGCGAGAAAATGGACCTTTCATTTACCTGCGAAACCTCAGACAATGTTTTATTAAGGGTCAAGCCCCTCATTATAACAAAAGGCGATATTAAAGGTTCAGTTGCCGCAAAGCTGAGAAATTACGCTGTTCAATTCCTAATAAAAACAATTAAAAAAATGACTTATGATGAAATCATTGACAGCATTATCTCGCATAAACTACAGGAGATGATGAGGGCTAGCTTCCACGTAATATATCCCCTAAAGGTTTGTGAATTGAGGTATGTTGGAATTGAGGCAAGAGAAAAACCGAAGGAAGCAAGGATTGAAGCTAGTCAAGTGTGATAAAATCTGCTAAAATGGAGATAGCCTTGGAAATAACTTAAATAAATAAGTCTCAATTTTCAGATACCTTTCAAATTGAAAAATTATAAAAACATGGATTTATTGCTTGTTCTTATAGCCCCGTGGTGTAGCGGTCAATTTTCCTTGAAGGGAAGACGAAGCATAGGGCCCTCTGGCAGCTTAATGTTGTAGAAAGGCTCTGACGGCAGTTCGAATCTGCCCGGGGCTATTTAATATTTGGAAGTGGCATGTAGCTGAGAAATCGAACCACAAACAATAGATTTTAATTAAATTGCTACAATTTGCATAAAATGGAGTTAGATATTTACATTATATAGAGAATGGAATATCTATAATTTGCTTAAATAAGCTATTATAGAGTTTTCATAAGGGATGGTCACCCCTAGTAATTTTAGAATTATTAAAGCAAGTAAAAGTAATATTATGATAACCCATTTAAAATTATTTTCAAACAAAACGTACGCTTTTGCAAAGATCTTTTTCTTCCAAAAGTTTCGCATTTGAGATATATTGTTAAAGAAAGTATTTAAATCAAATTCCTCCATTTTGTATTTTTTCTTAAAATAATCACATAAGATGTGGTATTCCTTATTATAGTTTTTTTGTAAATACTCGTGAATAAGATTATTAGAGTAAATTAACTGCTTTGGATTCTGATTTCCCAATCCTTTATCGAGTATTCCAAAGATTTCTTTTTTAGATTTCGAAGTCAAGTTAGGTATTTTAAGAATTTCCTCTAAATATATCGATGTAAAATAGAGTCTATTCCTTTCATCATACTCCATAATAACCCATTGATAGGGTAGTTTTTTGAGATGATGAATTAACCACCCTTGAAGTTTCTTTAATTTCTCTTCATTTGTTTCTTTTATTATTTGCTTGGTGTAATATACAGTTATGTCAAATCTTCTAATAATCAAATACTTTGTATAGGTAAACATCCTAAAAATAGGTATCATCAAAAATAAACTAAATGTGGAAAGAGCAATTGCAAGATAAGGGTCTTTTTTAAAAACTGTTGTTAATGCAATTACCAAAAATATTATAGGTATATACAGAAAAACTCCAAGAACCAAAACAGAAAAATAGAATATACTAACCGAAATGAGTGGTGTATAATTCATTAAATAATGTTTTTCTTTACTAATCCAATTTTTAAAATCTTTAGTATCACCTTTTGCAGTTTCAAGTCTGGATTTTGCTAGTTTATCTCGAAACTCGCTTAAATGTTTATAAGTAACAACTATGAGTGTTAAGAAAAATAGACCTCCAGAAATATTGCTTAATTTTATGAATCCAAAGTAACGTAATACTGCAGTTAATCCTCCAAAAATAACACAAAGTAGGGTAATCATTTTCATAAATATTGTTTCTTGTATATGGGTATAAAAATGTTTAGCCACTTAGTTTATTGAGCGTCTTAATTCTTAACTTAATCTGTTTTCCTTGTTTAGCTCTTTTCTTTATACAAGACAAAGTACTCTTAGCAATCCCAATCTTCCTAGCCTCTGCCGTTGTCATATAAAGCAATCTTTCTCTTTGCTTTTCCGAATCAATATAGGGATTATACTCCAATTTTGCCAATTTTCCAGCATATTCAAGGTTACTAGCCTCTTTGCCAATGTAAGAAACGTCAGTTATATGGACTTTCTTTCTAGATAGTATTCCTGTGTCCCCATCCAGTTTTGATTCTGGATGGTTGATATAACTAAGGAGTATATCGCTTAAGGAGTTCCAGTATTCTATACCTTCTAAGCTATCGCCTGTCTCAGCATCTATAAATGGCAAATGTGGCACTTCTTGAGAATCTGAACGAAAAGGAGTTAAGGGTTTGATTGTCTTTTTGTTCATTGTTTTAGTGCCAAACCCAACAGCAATAAATCCAAAAGGTTTAATCATGTCAAAATAGGACTTAGCCTTATTGTAATTTTTTACTCTGCTCCAAATAGTCTGGGATGTAACTGACAACTTGGCAACTCCATAAAAATGCGGATATCTGCTAATGAACTCTTCTTCTGATAAACAATCATAATGTAATTTTAATATTATTTCCCAAATACTATCGTGCCATTTTTCTGTTCCAAAAGGATTTAGGAGGTGTCCTAGCCAATGTAGTGATGCCTTTTTGATTTACAGTATGACCTAAAGCTCCTGTGCCAAATTCTTTAAACCATTTTACATAAACATCTGCTTCTCCAATTGTTAAAATTTCTTTAAAGCTTACACTTCCATTTGAAATTTTTTCGTAAAAAGACGTAGCTTCTCTTATTGAGTTCTCATATTTTTTATCTACGCCATATGGAAATTTATCAATATAAATCGTAATTTCTTTTGTTTCAGTTTGTTGTAGTTTTTGAGATGTTGGTGATGTGGCTTTATCTAAATTTGATAACTCTACAAATAAAAGAGTTACTTCAACTATTGCGAAAACTGTTGCAGTAACTGCAAAAACTGTTGCAATAATAACTGCTAAAGATATTTTCTTTTTGTCTTTATTAAACATGCTAACAATTGTTGGCATCTCTTGATATATAAATGTTGCTCATAATTGTTAGCATGTCAAGAAAATCTGGTTTGGATATTAAAAAAGCAATATTAGAGCAACTTAAACAGAAAGAATGCTCACTTAGAGAATTGGAAACGAAGACGAATACAGGATAATCTTCAATCAAGAAACATTGCGAAGAATTAGCTTATTTGAAAATTATAGAATTAATTCATCATGATAAAAGTGATGCAAA
>JBBSVT010000072.1:0-5261 GCA_038046685.1 Nanobdellota archaeon | reverse complement strand
CAGCCAAAAGCTGCTAACGATTTTATTTTTTAATTTATTGTTAGATTATATAAATAATTGTGAGACATGCTCACGTTTTTTGCGAACATTGTGAGTAAAAAACTGTTGTACGAACCTTACTCAAACCTCATAACCCTTCCTTCAAAATCCTCTTTCATTAATAAAACAACTCTTGAAGGCTCATGCTCATCAATTAATTTGTAATCAGCATATTCAGCTATTTTAAGTGCAAATTCCTTAACATCCCCATGTTCTGGCATATTGCTTTGCTCAAGTCTTTCTCTTGACATTCCAACCCACATATAAGCTTTTACTTCAACAAACATTGGATTGCTCAACTTAATGATATCAGCCCATTGCTCCGGATAGACCATATTCAAGCCTTTGATTAATGTAAATCTTAAAACAGTTCGTGTTTTTTCTCTTAATCTTGGAACTATACTTAGTGTTTTAAGCAATCCTTGCCATGCATTCTTGATAATTGGTCTGTCAATAATATTAAACAATTCCTCATTTGGAGCATCAACAGAGATGTAAAGCTGAGTTGGAGGTTCTTCAAGCAATTTTTCAATTCTTTCTGGCAATAATCCGTTGCTTACAACAAAGGTTGAAAAGTTCCTTTTTTTGTACTCTCCAATCAATTCTGTTAATCTTGGATACAAAGTGGGTTCTCCATCAAGAGAAATGGCAACATGCTGAGGCTGCATAGCTCTTTCAAATTTATGCTCTGATGTTTTTTCATTTCCGCCAAATCCAGAAAGAAGCTTTCTCTGAGCATTGATAGAGCCTTCAGCTATATTTGCAGGCTCATTTATTCCATCTTGCATTGCCTGCTCAGTATGATACCTCAGGTCACGCCAGCAAAAGACACAGGCATTGTTGCAAGTAAAGGTAGGAGTCATCTGAATACACTGGTGGCTATTGATGCCATAAAACCTGTTTTTATAGCAACCACCTTCTCCTCTCAAGTCGCTTTTAGTCCAGTGGCATGTCTTAACTCTGCTGTGGTTTCCAACGATTTCATATTGTTGCCTTTTGAGCACTAACCTAACATTTGCTGTAATCATTTTCCTTAGTGAATCTTAATTATTAATGTTATAATCCAAATATATATAAATTTTGAGTTTTATTGGTTTGTATATGGACATGAAGCCGGCACTGAAAAAGCTTGAAAAAAGCACAGCCTTCAAGAATTGGCGGCAGGAAAATAAAGATACTTGCTTTTCTTATGCATTTAAAATTCCTCAGGAAATGCCTAACGAATGGCAATTTGGATTTTACAGCAGGAAAAAGGATAAGATAACTACATTTATATTAAAAAATGCGAGCATTGACATAAAGCCTGAAGACGATGTGTTCAAAAAGGAAGAAATAGAAGTACAAGAAATACAGCTTGGTAAGGTTAAGATTACATTTGAGGGCGCAATAGGAAAAGCAAACGAATTCCAGCAAAAAAATTATCCAAAAGATAAAAGTATAAAAACTATAGTCATCCTTCAAAATATATCAGAGTTTGGAAATATATGGAACATAACTTATGTAACAGAAGCTTTCAATACACTTAACATGAAGGTAGACGCATCCAACGGCAAAGTCCTTGGGCATAGCCTTTCATCAGTTTTTTCTTTCAGAAAGGAATAGCTGCAACATAAATTAACAAAACTATATTTCTTAGTTACGAATTCTTTAAATATAAGTTAGATGTTATCAGCAGAGTTTTCTTGGGATTAAAATGGCTTTAAGAATTAAAATCAAAAAAGTTTCAGAGATTAAGATGCCTTTTTATGCCCATAAAGGTGACTCTGGAGTGGATCTGTATGCTGCTGAAGGATGTATGCTTCACCCTATGGAAAGAAAATTAATAGGAACAGGCATTAAAGTTGAAATTCCTTATGGTTACGAGGCTCAGGTGCGGCCAAAAAGCGGCTTGGCCTTAGAGCATGGAATAAGCCATGCCAACTGCGTCGGCACAATTGATTCCTCTTACAGGGGAGAAATAAGAATTCCAGTTATAAATTTTGGCGACAAGCCATACAAAATAGATAAGGGAAAGAAGATTGGACAGATGGTGTTTATGAAAGTTGAAGAAGCAGATTTTGTTGAAGTAGATGAGCTTGGAGAAACATCAAGAAACGAGCAAGGCTTTGGGAGCACTGGCTTGGATTGACCACTGAAAAAGAGGTGTTATTTTTGGGAAGAGATACCAGCAAACCAATTAGATTTAAGACAGTACAGAAAAATACAAAACTTGGCGATTTTGTAGTCAAAGAAAATAAGGAAATCATTCTCGAAGAGCCGAAGCAGATTGAATAATTCTTTAAAATTGCTTTTTATTAATCTCTACTTTCTAGTAGTTAAGTACGAAAGATTTAAAAAGGGCTTTGAGTTAATTTGTAAAAGAATATGCTAAAAAACAAAAAGTCAGATATTGGAATAGGGGTAGTCTTTCTTATTGTAATTTTAATCCTCTTTATAGGCTGGCTCTACAACATTAATCAAAGAGAGTGCATGAGCAATCGTGACTGCAGTTCAGAGGCATATTGCGGCTCTGATTTTTCATGCCATCAATTTCCAACAAAACAAAATTCAGATGCGCAAGATAGTTTATTATTACCCTCAATCATAATTGGATTGGCGATAATTGTAGCTGCTGTTATTTTT
The DNA here is from genome assembly GCA_038046685.1 of Nanobdellota archaeon. GTDB lineage: Archaea > Nanobdellota > Nanobdellia > Woesearchaeales > GW2011-AR4. The sequence continues at coordinate 2,600 of JBBSVT010000072.1, read as the reverse complement.
AAACGGGACAAAATTGTATCTAGAGAAGAAAAGCAAGTCATTGAAGAAAAAGACAATAGCTTAAATGATAAAGTTCCCGAAGAGGTTGATGATATCAGCGAGCCTTACTATAAAAGCGATGGAAATATAAGGTTTCCTTAGTAACTGTAGTGACATACCTCAATTATCTATAATTCATCATGTTTTGACGATTCAAAATTACAGAAATGCATTAGCCCAATACCTTATCCAATTCCTTCTTCACACTTTCAAAAACACTATCCAGATTCTTAGAGGCATTAATTATCTTAATATTGTCGTCCAATAACTTCGGCAATTTCAAAAAATTTTTTCTTATCTTTTCCATAAAATCAAGCTGCTCGAACTTTTCTTTTTTTCTGTGTTCAAGCCTCTTAATTGCAGTAGAAGGTTCAGCATCAAGGATAAATGCTATATCTGGTTTTCTGAATGATATGTTCTTTTTGATTAAGTCTTTAATGTCCAAACCCTGCGCGCCTTGAAATGCAATTGTTGAGTAATAAAACCTGTCGCAAAGGACAATGTTTAATTCATGCTCATTGGATTTTTTCAAGAACGGCTCAATTGTATTTTTTAAATGCCCCCTTCTGTCTTTTATGAAAAGCTCCAATATCTTTTTGCTACTGCTGTTAGGATTCTTTTCATCTATAAGCATGTCCCTAATCTTTTTTCCGTATGTTCCGTTTGTTGGCTCTCTTGTCGTTAATATTCTGTATTTTTTATTCTTTGAGAACAGATAATTATGAAGCATTTTTACTAGCTCACTTTTTCCGCTTCCATCAATCCCGTCAACAACAATAAAAAAGCCTTTCTCCATTGATTTTTGATACTATAGTTTATTTATTAAATTTGTGTTGGATTAAACCACAAATATTTAAATAAAATGCGATTTAGCTTTATTTCATGATTGTGCTATTAACTGATTTTGGGCATTCAGAATACCCTGGCGTAATGAAAGGTGTTATTTTCTCTATTAATAATAATGCAAAAATAGTTGATTTGTGCAATTTTGTCACACCCCAAAACATAAATGAAGCAGCTTGGATTCTTTATAAAAGCTACAAATACTTTCCAAAAAATTCAGTTTTCCTGTGCGTAGTTGATCCGGGTGTTGGAACAAAAAGACAGTGCTTGGCGATAAAGACCACAAACTATTTTTTTGTCGGGCCGGACAATGGGCTAATGCACAAAGCAGTTGTTGAGGACAAAATTGTAGCTGTAGTTAAATTGCCAACAAATAATTCATCAATGACCTTTCATGGCAGGGACATATTTGCAAAAACGGCAGCTCAGCTTGAAAAAGGAATTGATATATGGCAGTTGGGTGAAAAAACAACTATAAAAACAAAGCTTGACTTTCATCTTAAAGACAGAGAAGGACAAATTGTGAGAATTGATGCATTTGGCAATATTATCACAAATCTAATCCCGTTAACCAAAAGCTCGTATCGAGTAAGTACAAAGAAATTCGCTCAGAAGCTAAGCCTGTACAAAACTTATGAATCGGCTCCTTTAAACAAAATATTTCTTATAAAAGGCAGCTCGGGAACACTTGAAATTTCAATCAGGAATGAAAATGCCTCAAAAAAATTAAGATTGCAGGCGGGTGATAAGATAAAAGTAGCTTAAACCTTTAATTTCTCTGCATTTTTTCTCTCAGAATAAAGATCTTGAATATCATGATAAACTTTTGCCTTATCCTCTGGACTTATGTTATTGTAGATTTTTATTACATCTGTATAATTCTTTTTGGCAGTGTCCAAGTCAAATTTTACCAAGGCTTTCCTTGCATCACCGATTTTATTTCTTATTATGGATACCTTGTCCAAATCTGGAGGTTTTGGTGATATGGGTTCTTTGTGAGGTCTTTCCTCCAATTTTTTCTTTATAAACATCTTCTTAATAAAAGAGGGCTTTTCCCGCTCTTTTATTTTTTCAATAGCACTTTTTATCTCTTCTTCTGCCTCTAAAATCTCCTTTGGCTTCTCAGGTTTCTCTAATTTGCCTTCAGATTTGCCTATGCCGAATTCCTGCAAATCGTCAGGAACTTCAGCCTTTCCTTCAGATGTTTTCGGCTCTTTTGGCAACTCAAAGCTTTTTAAGTCAAAATCCTCTTCAATTTTGGGCTCGGCTATTTTTTGTTTTTCAGTGCCTTCCTTTGCTTTTGTCCTGGCTTTCTTGGGAGCCATCTTTTCTTTTTTACTTGTAGGCTGTTTAGGCTTTGGCACTTCCAATTCACTTGTCAGTTCATCAACTTCTTCTTCAGGAAAAGTTTCAAGCTTGCTTGGTTTTATAATCTCATCGGAGAACTTAAGCTGTCTATTCAATTCTTCTTCATTCTCGACAGTTGAAAAAGGATTTGGCGGTGGAAGAATACCTGCATCCTTGACCTTTGGTTTAAAAAAAAACATCTAAAGTACCTCTTTTTGAACACTAGATTCTTTGATTTTTAAATATTTATTGGTTTTCCAAAATTACTACTTGATAATAACAAAAATAGAAAGGTTTATAAAGGTTTGTTTGTTAGCGAGTTTTTCGAATAATTCTTATCAAGGCTTTTAGCCTTAAGTATGTAAGAAGAT
>JBBSVT010000071.1:0-7642 GCA_038046685.1 Nanobdellota archaeon | reverse complement strand
TAATGTGTTAATATACCTTACGCCTCTTTTTATGAGTAAAGTGCAAAAGTTTAGGGTTAGTGGTTTTTTATCGAATTACAAATTTGTTGACCTACCTTGGCTTTCTAAAAGCAAAAGTCTGGCATTTTCTCCTACTTTTTGATAAGGATCTGTTGGGACAACAACTAAAAATGATTTTTTTTCTTTTATGTAAGCCTTTCTCATTATCTCTGGCAGATTTTTTAAATCAGGACTAAGAGTGGCTGCATCCCAGCCGTGTGCCTTAGCGTGCATTTCATAATCAACGTATGGAACATTTGCATGATGAAACTCTCGAGGCAAATAGGGCTTTATTTGGTCTAGACCCGTGTCAACTATTGCGTGTGTGCCATTTCTCATTACCCACATTGTTGCACCATAGTTGGTTAAACGGGCAAGTGCACCTCCAAAATATTCAAAACAGCCATCACCAACGAAAAGATGGATGTTCTTATGAACCCTAGAACCTATTGCTCCGGCAGCCATGCCAAAAGTTGCACCCATTGTCGAATCGGGATCAGAGGACCATCTAAAAATTCCACTCACAGGACGCTGCGTGACCCTTTGCCTATCCATATAAGCAACGCAGACATCATCAAATACAACTGTATCAGGCCTAGCTAATTTGCTAAATTCTTTAAAGAAATCAACTTTGTTTACATATCCATCTTGTGGTGGAACTGACTGCTCTCCTTCATTTAAATCTTCCGGTATATAAATTTCAGGTCGCCCCCTAACTTTAGCTCTTAACTCAGGAATTACTTCTTTCAAAAGCAAGTCTAGAGATCCTTTGATTTGAAGGTATCTTCCATTAAATCTGTGCTGATATCCGCCATTACTTGATTGGAACTGATCTTTCAAATTGGTAAAATGGTATGCTGTATCGACGTCGAATTTCTTTTGATTTGTTTGATACTCTCCCGGGTCGAATCCCAAACAAATTATAACTGTATTTTTATTGGTATTTTCCATAATATTGTAGGCAACCTTGTTAAACCCCAAATAAACAAACCCTGCATTATATGGGCAATTTGGGGATACAGCATTAGCACTATTCATTGTATACACTACAGGAGCTTTCAATATTTGAGCCAAATCTGTGATTGAACTTTGAATACCAGAATATCTTGTCGCTTCTTCACCTACAAAAATTACTACATCCTTGCCATTAATTCTATCCAAAAAGTCTGTTAAAAATAATCTAGCATGGTCTTCGTTGAATGATTTTGGTTTATCCTCCCAAGGTATGTCAAAATGTTTAGTTGTCTTGGATAATACGCTTGGGTCATATGCTATCATTGCAGGCATCGAATCTTGGAGTCTGGTTCGCACTCTTGTTAATATATTTTCAAGACTGCCAATCTCGTCTATAAGGAAAAACCCCCCCATTGCTATATCCTCAAGAGCTTTTTTTGTATTAAATCCACCTGGACCTGTAAACTGTAATGGCGCTTTTCCGTGTGTGTCATGGGCGCTTAATGCGGCCAACCATACTCCTGGGATAAACTGCATAGTTGCAGCAACATAACCCGGAACACTGTACAATCCTGCAGCACCTGTTGTAACGCTACAACCACCCATTCTTCCAGATGCGAGGTAGTGGCCATTTGGATAAAAGCCTGCCATCGTTTCTATAATAGTTTGCATCCGAGGTCTTCCATTATCAGGGTTCAAATGATTTATTTCAGGAGCAATACGTTCAGCAACATGAATTTTCCCTCCTCCATTTGTCCCTCCAAATCCCCTTATACCCCAATTGTATAGTGTCCTAACTAGGGTGGAGTTTCCTGTACCATCATTTAAATCTGGTGCAGATCTTACTCTATTTATTGATTCTACCCCGCTTAATCTGGGCTCAAGTGCCATCTTCACTTCTCCCTAAACTCTTCCATTACATCATCGAAATTTGCTGTTTCAAATTGTGATTTCATTTTATTTACCTCCATTGTTTTTTATTTGATTTTTGTTTTTTATAGTTTAACCTCAAGCCATTTTTGATGCAAAGGCCAGAAAAAATGTTTAGCCTTTACAGAATCACGATAATAAGGATAATCAAAACAAATAGAATTGAAACTATTGACGTCATTTTTTCAGAATTTATTCGTCTATCAAATTGATTTATTCGGTTCATTTTAAGAGTAATGAAAAAAAGGGTCGCCATAAATTGTGTGGCGTAGACCATGTTCTCTATAATACGGAAATGTAACTGCCGTTGCATGTTCTGGTACTGGAATAAAATGGTTAGTAATTCCAGATTCTTTAGCAAAAAATAATACCTCGCCGCTCTTCGTTCTCAAATAATGGGCCCCATCTGGTTTTGGTATTTTGATAGTAGGACTCTCAATCCTTGATTTACTTATATATCCCGTAAATGCATCAACTTTTCCAACTAACCCGTCTCCTGAGCCATTCCTAATAACAGGTTTCCCGCCAATTGTAATTGTCTTGTTAATTGTAGCCATATCAAATCACCTTTAATGTTTTAGAATAATTTTTTTATAACATCAAGGTGGCTTTTATTCCACCAGTATAATGAGCACTAGCAAAATCACAGAAATTCCTAAAATCAGCTTATTGCTTTGTGCCATTTTAATTAATAAATTAGTCGGTTGTATTTAAATGTTTCGGAAAAATATTTTTGTTAATTTCATAATGAATAAATAGGCGAGGCAAAATTTAATGGTTGAAAAAATTTTGCCGAGCACAAGAGTTTGAAAATTTACCATAGAAAATTTTCAGATTGAAAATAACATACCCCCAAAATAAATCCAGCTAAAGCTGGGGGTTTCTCACGCAAACCATTTTACTTAAACTTTCCCCCCTTGCAGAGGTCGCTTACGCTAAAAGTTTAATGTATGGTTCGCTAAACGAGAAACCTCCTGAAAAGCAAACGACCACCTTCACAGCGAGGTGGTCTTTATGACTAAAAACAAATATCCGCACTTCAATCCCGAGGTGTACAAAATAGAGAGTAAAATAGCAACGGTGAGGACACCACATCACTGTAAGTATAACATCAACTACCACATTATTTGGATTCCAAAGTACAGGAAGCCGATTTTGGTAGGCAAAGTAAGAGAAGTTCTGAAAGCAATTATTGATGGGCAATGCCAAGAATTGATTTTAAATAATCTTGCTCTGGAGATAATGTCAGATCACTTGCACTTGTTTGTAGGAGCAAAGCCGACAGTAACACCTTTCAAGATAATTCACAAGTTAAAAGGCAACACTTCAATCCAATTAAGACGAGTATTTCCAGACTTGAAATATTTGGGATACAAACAGCATTTCGGAAAAGGATTTGATGCTCTCTGGGTGAGGGGTTATTACTGCGGCTCTGCTGGTCATGTTTCGCAGGAGCAAGTCAAAAGGTATATCCAAGAACAGATGGGAAAATCAGTTTTTGAGTATGATATTTATGGATGTCCAACGCATTTGAAATGGCAGTTGAAGATAGGTGATTTCACATAAAAAAATTCCAACAACAGAACTATGGAATTTTGTAAGGAAATTCCGGGATTTTAACCCTCTTGAGAAATATTTTATACAACATGTAATATGTGCTCTTTATACAATGTGATTGAACATTGTCTAGCGAAAAATATCCTGTAGGTGTATGAATGTCTTGGTTTCTCCAATTTTGAGTGATAATTAGCCCATACACAACATAATAATTAAACTCTCGTATGTCTATTCTTGAAGGTTTAATTTTTGGCAATAAATCTATAAAATATCCAAACTCGTAAGTTTTTGCTTCCAAATCTTTTTTCTTTATGCGTCCGGATTTAACTGGGTGACTTAATCCTTTCTTCATAACTTTATTTATGACATAACCCTTCTTCAGAAAAATTGACTTTAACAAAAATTCAAAACCTAAACCAAGATAAACTCTATTGAGATAATCCTTATTCTTTATATTTTTTAAATCAAAGGGATTTTTGTAGATAGAGAAAAAATATTGTGACTTGGTAAGAAACAATTTAAAATCTTTTTTAGTGTATTTATGAAATTTTTGTTTTACTTCTTTTTTATATATCTCAATATCTAGAATCCTCCTGTCATAAGCTTTTTGAAGTTTATTTTTAATCTTTGCATCTAATTTTGTCCTGTAATACTTCATAAAATAAAGTATTGAAATATAATGCTCATGAAAAGAAATTTGCCCTAAATCTTCAATGTACATACGGAGAGTTGCATAATATTTTTTATTTTCGGATTTATTAACTTCTATTTTAAGAATTTCTCTTAACCTCGTAAGTTCCCTTTGAGTTAATACTTTTCCAATTTTTTCCATTTTATTTGTATTTAAGGATTATCATAGGAGAATTATTATTCAAAAGGGAGACGTATAAAAATTATTTATATCATTACCCCTCATTTTAAATTATGTACAAATAAAGTTCTTCATCTTCACACCTATCCTCTTTGCAAGTGTGCCATAAGACTTTATTATCATAAATTTTTAGAGGTTTTTCCCCAATTAGACTTGCTTTTTCAGGTATCTTTATTTCTTTTTTAGTTTTGATATTATATAGATAAATACTTTTTTCTTTTCCAGATTTCAGATAAACTATATAATCTCCATATATTAACGGATATAACTCGTTAGTATCTTGTTGGGAAGTTATTTGCGTTTCTTGTTTAGTATCTAAATCATATAAGTAAATATCATAGTTGAATTTTCCGTTTCTATTATCTGACCATACAATTTTGTTTTTATAGATATGTGGATATTTTTCATCTAAAGTATTATTAGTGACTTGTACGAACTTATTTGCTAAAAAATTGTAATATAAAATATTTCTAAGTGGTATAACATAATCGACTGTTGAAATAGTCCCATGAGACTTAGTAAGCATTATTTTGTTATCGTAGATATTATAATAATCCATGTCCTTAAATTCTTCTGGAAGGTCTATACTTTTATCCTCCTCAAGAAATTTTAGATACCATCTTCCAGAAAATCCATCCAAAACAAAAAGTGTATCTTCAAAATTATCAAATACCCATAATCTTTGGAAGAGGCTTTTTTCTTTACCTGAAGAAATGTTATACATAAAAATATTATTATCAACAAATCTTTCGTCGTTCCAAAATATTAAATCATTATATATTAAAGGTGTTCTCTTACTTGAAGAATCATAAGTTATTCTTTTTAATTCATTAGTTGGAATGTCATAAAGATAAATCGCCCAATCATATTTCTTTCCACCACCCAAAAAGACAATTTTATCACCCCAAATATCAAAATCACTAATTGTATCATCTTCAAAAATTTTAACTATTTTTCCATTTTTTTGTTCTGGTTCTATTTTTTTAGCAGTCTCTTTAGGAGGGCTAATTTCACTACGAAATTGGTTTTCATTGGCAGTACATCCAATAATGGAAAAAACACTAAATATTAAGACTATTACAATTAGATATTTACTATAAACACTTTTTCTATATATCATTTTTGTAAATTTGACTTTTTCACCCCCTACAAATGCTTTAATCTGTTTAGTGTATAAACTTTTCGATTTTAAGTTTATGATTTCCTACTCTAATTCTTGTTCTTGACTGTTCTAACAAATAGCACGAATAGGAATGTTTAAATGTGTTTACCGCTTCCGTCTCTTACACAAACACTAGAAGGAGACGATGGGCTTCATCCCACAGATAAATCAGTGGGTATTCGCCCTACGATTTTATAAAAAATTTTAATACTTATTAAATCTTAATTCACATCATCGGAGGCATCCCGCCCATACCCATACCTCCCATTCCGCCCGGCGGCATTGGCGCTTCTTTTTTGCCTCCAGCAATAACATCATCAATCCTTAAAATCATAATGGCTGCTTCTGAGGCAGAGCTTATCGCCTGCGTTTTTATTTTCAAAGGCTCAATTATTCCTTTGTTAAAGGCATCAATCACTTTGCCTGTAAAGACATCAATTCCTGCCCATTTCTGCTTTTTGTCGTGGGCTGCCCTCAAGTCAGTCAAAACGTCAATTGGATCTAGGCCTGCATTCTCTGCCAAAGTTCTTGGAATCACCTCAATTGAGTTTGCAAAAGCTTCTGCAGCCAGCTGCTCTCTGCCGCTCAAAGATTCAGAAAATTTCCGTAATTGCCTTGCAAGCTCTATCTCAGTGGCCCCTGCCCCGGCAACTACTTTTCCGTCCTGCAAAGCAGCAGCAACATCGCCTATGGCGTCTTCCACAGCCCTTTTCACTTCGTCAGCGACATGCTCTGTGGTGCCCTTTACTACAATCGTAACTGCCTTGGGATTTTTGCATTCCCTCACAAAAGTCATTTTATCGTCTCCAACCTTTGCCTCTTCAACTACGCCCGCTTTTCCAAGGTCTTTTTCGATTATAGAATCAATATTTGTTACAATTGATGCGCCAGTTGCTTTCATTAATGCGCCCATATCCGATTCTTTAACTCTGGTGACTGCATAAATCCCCTTTTTGACTAAAAAGTGCTGCACGGTATCATCGATTCCTTTCTGGCACAACACAACATTAGCGCCTGACTTGACAATTTTATCTGCCATATCTCTCAGCATTTTTTCTTCCTGATCCAAAAAAGTCTGCATTTGGGACGGCGCTTTTATTTTTATCTTTGCAGTTGTTGCTGTGTCCTTAATCTCCAGAGCAGAATTCAATAACAAAATTTTTGCATTTTTCACTGACTGCGGCATTGCTGCATTGGCCCTCTCCTTGTCCAAAACTATGCCCTGGACAAGCTCGGTTTCTTCAACCCTGTTGCCGTTCTTTTTTTCCAATTTAATATTTTCTCTATCAATGAAGATATTGCTGCCCTCTTTTTCCATGACACTCTTGACAGCTTTTACAATCATATCGCTTAATTTTTCTTTGGCAGTTTCAGCACCTTTTCCCGTCATGGCAGTCATCGCAATCTGCCTGAGCATTTTTTCATCGCTTTCAGAAATCGGCTCCATTATGTTTTCCAAAATCTCATTAGCTTTTATAGCAGCCAGCCTAAAGCCGCGGGCAAGCACTGCAGGATGCACATTGTTGTCGAGAAGCTCCTCGGCATTCTTCAAAAGCTCACCAGCTATCACAACTGCAGTTGTTGTGCCGTCTCCAACCTCTTCCTCTTGCGTTTTGGCAACCTCAACAATCATCTTGGCGCTTGGGTGCTCAATCTGCATCTCTTCCAGAATTGTGACTCCGTCGTTGGTTACTGTGACATCTCCCATAGAATCAACAATCATCTTGTCCATTCCTTTTGGGCCAAGAGTTGTTCGTACTGTCTCTGCCACCATTTTTGCGGCCATTATATTTGTTCTTTGCGCATCTCTTCCTACGCTTCTTTGAGTGCCTTCAGGCAAAATAAATATCGGCTGGACTTGATTCATCATTAAACCACCTAAAAATGTGGATATTTGGTTCTATATAAATGTTTTTATTCATTGTTGTTACTTTATGAAAGTAAAGATTAGAAAAGTTTAAAAACAGAAATGTAAATCAGATATTTATGGAAAGGGATATCGCTGAAAAATTAATTGATGATTTAGAAACTCATCCTCCATTAACTGGTGGTGTAGTAGATAAAGGATATTTACTTACTAAACTTTTGCATTTTCATTTAAAAGCATTTCTCTTGCCATTTTTATTCTT
>JBBSVT010000070.1:0-6373 GCA_038046685.1 Nanobdellota archaeon | reverse complement strand
ATTTTTACCCCACTGGTGTGCTACGCAACACCAGTGGAAAGCTCAGCTTCTAATAAAACTGCTGGCCTTTCAGTTTGGGACCACCCCAAGTTCATCAAATTTAAAAGAGTATTTAAATATTTTCTTTTCTTGCTCTGGCAAATAAGAGATTGATTTTTTAAACTTGATTAGTTTCCATTTCTTTAGCTGTCTAAATCTTTATCATTTCAAGTTTCGATTATTTTCCAATCAGAATAAAACCAAGTGGAGACAGCTTCACTTTACTCTCACAGTCTCCAAATTCCTTGGAGCAACTGTTTCAATGCGAAATCCTTTGTGTATAGAGCTTGCTAAATCAAGGCACCTTGAATTCTCGCCATGGTTTACAATAACTTTTTTAGGCCTTGGCTCGCATTGTGCCACAAAATTGATCAGCTGGTTCCTAGATGAATGCCCTGAAAATCCTTCGACAGTATAAACCTGCATCTTTATTTGCAGCATTTCGTGTTTTCCGCCGTCAGAGAATGTAAATTCTCGCTCACCCTGCTGTATTCTTCTCCCCATTGAGCCCTCGCCCTGGTAATTCACAAAGCCAATCGCATTCCTGGGGTTGTCGCAGAGATGCTTCAAGTATTCAACTGAAGGGCCGCCGGTAAGCATGCCAGATGTCGCTAAAACAACGCATGGGCCTGTATTTTCAATAATATCCATTCTTTCCTTCTGGGAGCCGACCCTCCTAAAGATTTCATGCAAAAAAGGGTTTTGATCTTTGTGGAAGATGAGTTTTCTAATGGAATTATTCAAGTATTCAGGATATGCTGTATGAATTGCTGTAACATCCCATACCATGCCGTCAATGTGAACAGGAACCGGAGGCATTTTGCCTTCCCTTACCATTGCCTCGACTGCCAGCATCACTTCTTGAGCCCTTCCAACCCCCAAAGTCGGGATCAATACTTTGCCGCCTTTGTCAATAGTTTCTTTTATTATATTCATTAGCTCTTCATCTGTTTCCTGCCTGTGCGGCATAATATTTTCTTTGCCGCCATAGGTAGCTTCAAGCATTAATGTCTCAAGCCTTGGAAACATTGTTACAGCGGGTTCAAGCAGTAAAGTTTTGCCGTACTTCTGGTCGCCGCTATACAGAATATTGTGAAGGCCGTTGCCAATATGCAGATGGACCATTGCGCTGCCCAAAATGTGGCCGGCGTTATACATTGTAATCCTGACATCAGGTGTAACATCACTAACCTCGTCGTACTCAAGAGTAATGGTATGCTTAACCATCTCTTTAACCTCTTCTGCTGTGAAAACTGGTTCTTTGTTGTCTGCTCTCTGTATCTTTATATAATCCAGCAGCAGCAAAGCTGCCACATCTCTGCTTGGCTCTGTGCAATAAACAGGGCCCTTGTAGCCATACTTGAATAAGTAAGGTATAAATCCGCAATGGTCAATATGTGCATGGCTTAAAATAACGGCATCTAACTCATTAATGTTGAACTCAGGCACATCCAGATATGGGTATGGCTTGTCGTCTGATGCCACGTTAATTCCGCAATCCAGCAAAACTCTTGACTCTGGAGTCTGAAGGAATATGCAGCTCCTACCGACTTGCCGGCCGCTTCCCAGATAAGTCAGCCTTACCCATTCGTTCTTCTTCTCACGCCGCCATCCGTCATATATCCTATGTCCAGTTTTATCCAAGAATTTTCTTCTGTAGTCGCTATGCTGGTAAAGAACTGCTCTTATGTTTTCGATTAACTTCGACCTTATTGCAGGCTTCCTCCTGATTAGAGGAACCCAAAGTGTCTGCATTCTTATATCTCTCAAAATTGTGCCTTGCTTTCCAATCGCTAAGCCTGGCTTTTCAGTCTCAATAATCACCCTGCTCCTTTGAGGATCAAAAATGACTTGGTCAATTCCAGCTTCTTCGGGAATAATAGAGCGTATGACCTTTTCAGCTTCCTCCATATCCATTGTAATGCTTGGGTCTGGCCTTAGCTCCACTCTTTTCTTTATGCTGTCAACAATCCTTTTTATAACCCCATTATTGTTTAAGAAAAAGTCCTTTTCTTTTGTATAGAGGACTATATTGGCCGCTTCAAAATTCACTTCGCTTATCTTGTTTTCCGGAAGATTCTTTAGAATTTCCTTAATTATGTCTGCCATTTTTTATTTGTTAAAAATTACCAAAATAGGACACATCACACTAGCCTTTTCAATAAAAAATAATTCTATTCAACAATTTCATTAATTTATATATTCTAGAGATTTATGGAATTCTTGCTAATTTTTTTAGAAGAGTTATATTTCAATCTTCAGCTCAAGTTCCTTGGAAAAAACCTTTTTTATTCCATCTTTTGTAATTGTTACAATGTCTATTCCGTTTCCAGAAGCAATATCACGCTGAACTGCCGCATTGATTCCCTTAGCGGACAATTTTACTCCCTCTTCGATGCTCATTCCCTTCTTGTATAAAGTTTCCAACACCCCAAATGCCATCACAGAGCCGGAGCCTGATGAAATGTAGTCATCGATTTCCACAATTGAACCATCCGGGCTTAAGTCGTAAAGGTGAAAGCCATCTGAATCTTTGCCGCCAACAATGAAGTGGGATATGCCTGGTATCAAGCTAAATTTCCTGATATTATTATAAACAAAATTTGCAAGGAGATTTGCAGCTTCCTTTACGCTGGTCTCTCTGCCTGTTCTTATATCTTTGAGTCTAAGCTCGGCCTTAAGGTACTTTGTCAATAACTGAACATCCGAGACAGTGCCTGCAACTGTAACAGCTATATTATCAGTTATGGCCAAAATCTTGTCAAATTTCTTATACGAAATCAGGTAGCCGGATGTCGCCCTTTTGTCTGCAGATAAAACAAGTCCATCTTTGCAGACCATACCTATAGTGGTTGTTCCCGTTTTCAATTCTTGATTATCCATTTTAAAACTTTAAGAATATCTTAATTGGTATAATATCTAGGTACTATTTAAATCTTGTGGTGAGTTTTTGGAAAAATTGATTTTTGATATAATTTAGAATCTAATTTTAATAAATACTTTTGCTAAAAAATGATTTATTTTAAAAGTACTCTACTTCAAACTCCCCTCAAACAAAACATTTACAGCATTCACGAAAAACGGGCTGCTAATCCAGATTGCGACTTCGAAGTCAGGAGCGACGTTTTGATTTGAGACTATAAAAAGCATTTCATTGCCGTCAATTGTGACAAAGCTCGAGTTGGCATTGTATTCCACATGCTCCACGCTTTGCAGTTTCTTCGTGGCACTCTTGTTTTCAGGAGAGTATAGTTTCGCTTTTATCTCTTTCCTTGCAAAATTCGGCATGAAGTTTTTTAACAGCTTGATTTGTCTTTCCAGATGCTCCTGAGTTGCAACAAGAACTACGCTTGATTTAGCTTTTGCTACCATATCTTTTATGTATCTGTTGATGTCAATCCTTCCAATGATCGATTTCGAAATTTGGGTTATGTCAACATGCTGAATGCCCGTTTTATGCAGCAGTTCCAGCTCTTTGAATTCGTTAGTTTCCTTTATGTTTTCAAATTGCAGAGTCAACTGGTTTGCATCCTCATTAATGCTCTTCTTTACTCTTTCGAGAATTGCATCAGGCTCAATTGCAAGATACTTAATTGGTTTTCCAATCTTCATAATGATAAACCCTTTCTTTTCCAGTGACTCAAGAACATCATAGCATCGGCTTCTTGGGACTCCGGATATATCAGCCAATTCTCCTGCTGATGCAATACCCCTGCTGAGCAAAGCAGTCCAAATCTTGACTTCATAAATATTAAGCCTAAAATGTTTTCTCAAATCCAATAAAAATTGTTTATTCTGAAGCATGCTTAATAAAGTATATATGTCCTATATTTAAAGCTTTCTATATGTAACTACTTTAGAGGGGTTATTAAATTTCCTGTAGTTGGTAAATAGTATCGGAGTCCATATGTAAAATTTTATTGTTTCTTTGCTAATGATGCTTCTTGAAGTGCGTCGAACGCCCGATATTCAAGAGATCCCGGATTATAAATGTCTAGACTATTCATGCGAAACCAAGGATCTTTAGAACTTGGGGTAGTATACCCTACCCAGCCATTTAATCTTTTATTTTTCATATAAAACATTTGCTGAGCACTTACAGCGCCTCCAAAATTTGGGGAATTTCCAACCAACGTTGTCGTCATCAAGCGCATCACGCCAAGCCTGTCTCTTGCAAACCTATGTGCACTCCGTTGTGGATAATCTTCTGTAGAAGGCAAATGAACCAAAAATCCATAGTCAGTTTCAATTACAGCTAAATCTATCGTCTTATTTTTTTGGGTTATCACTTGATAAATCCTCCAGGAGAATCTTTCGTAATTTAATAAAAAGCCCGATTGATTAGCTTTTCCTTCTAAACAAACTAATAACCAGTACAATCCCAACAATTACTATGACTATTTCCGCAATAATGACCCCTATGATAAAAGCATTGCTTTTCAGGAAACTCTCCTGTGTTACAGTTGTGTCTGCCGGGGCTGTTGTTGTTGGCTTAACAACAGTTGCAGTTGTTCTGCCAGTGGTTGTGGTGACAACTTCCACCTCTTGACCCTCTTCAGCGCTTTCTTCAGGTTCTTTGTCTGCTGAGGGCACTCTTTGAGTTGTTACACATTCATTAATAGTTAGTGTTACTGTCTCTTCGGCTTTCCTTCTATCGTCGTCATATAATGCCCTTAAAGTAATAGGGTAGCTGCTTGCCTCAGCATCTCTTGGGATATTGAGACTATACAGCTTAGAAAATCTGCTTGTTTCCTCGTTTGGATCAGCCTCAAGTTCACCTACATCCTCTTTTAAGTCTATACCTAAGTCCGAGCTTAAAACTTGAAAACTAATGGCTTCTTCATCTTCACTTCCAAGATTTATTACCTCAGTGGCTAATTGGATATTTTTTCGATTGCATGTAATCTCAGCAGGGCTTAAAGATTTTCTAGTTATTTTCAAAAGGTGATTTTCTTTTTGCACCTCAAGTTTGAGCCTCATCGTGGCTTTCTGAGAGCCGTTCTGGTCAGTATCTCCCTCTGCATTTATTTCTACGTCAAAAGTGTCTTCATCAACTTCAAGCGGAACTTGGAATTTGAGATTGACTCTTTTATCGTCTCCTGGATCCAGGTCAAACTCTGAGGACTCTTCATCAACATCATCACCATCATCAAGCTCCTCGATTGTAGTTTCAACTGTTATATCCTCAATATCAACATTATCCTCATTTGTAAAGTTGCTCTTTACTTGTATCTTAAATTCAACTGTGTCTCCTGGTTCTGCTTCATCACTAATGGTTTCGCCGTTTCTCAAATTTTTGGATGTTTTGCTCCCTACTTTAACATCTACATCAGAAAAGCTGAGATGTGTTGTTTGTGCATTGGCTATACTGCTTACTAATACCAAGACAATTAAACTTAAAAGCAAATATCTGATTCTTATTTTAACCACCTTACTTGTGCGAAAGCACACCCCTATTTAAATTTTTTGCTATTTTATAATGGTAACTCTAAAAGAAAATCAGCTTAATCGCCATAATCACGCTAATCGGTACCATAATCCTTTTTAGCCAGCAGCTGTCAAATTTTAAAACTAAGCTGGCTCCAACCCATCCGCCTATGACATTTACTATGAATAATAGTATGCCAATTTTATAGTCAATAAGTCCTTGAAACATAAAAACCAGAGTTGCGATTACTGATATTGGCAAAGTAACAGCCTTTTGATTGGCCACTGCCTGATGAAAGCTTAAGCCATAAATCAGAATGAGCAGGAAAATTACGATTGTTGCCCCGCCTCCGCCTATCACTCCTATGTAACCTCCGATAAACAAACCTGCTAATCCGCTTAATACATGGTGGCTTGCCTTTGTTTTGTGCTTGACGCCTTTAGGCTTTAGATATCCCTCAAACAAGACGAGAATGGATACCAATATCATAAACACTCCGATGACTAGCTTAAGCATACTTTCGCTGAAACCCGTAAGGAATGAAGCTCCCATAAAAGAGCCGATAACCCCTGCTAAGGCAAAAGCCGCCACATATTTTGGCTGTATCTTTTGATTTCTGGAGAATTTTGTAATATTTCCGATAGATACGCCAATCATTGAAAATCTCCCAGTTGCAATTGCAGTGTGGACAGGCATGCCTAAAAAAATCATAACAGGAAGCAGTACCAGCATTGCCATGCCAATCATCGTTCCCATAACAGAGGATGCAAAGCTCACTGCAACCAATATAATAAGACTAAAGAGTTCCATCAGAATCGATTGCGATATCATCAGAAAGTTTATAAATCTTGTTTAAAACTTGACTTCGCCACATCATAATTAAAAGTTTACAGTTTTCATAAATTT
>JBBSVT010000069.1:0-26141 GCA_038046685.1 Nanobdellota archaeon | reverse complement strand
AAGAATAAAAATGGCAAGAGAAATGCTTTTAAATGAAAATGCAAAAGTTTAGTTACCTTTCTAAAAATGTTTTATTGAGTAGGGAGATTTTCTACAATGATAGAACCTTCCCACTTCAGTTCAATACAATCTTTCTGTAAACACTCTATAGAAACAGCTACCTGTTTTCCTTTATGATTATAAACATATTCTGCAGCATCTTTTAATGAAAAATCTTTAGTAGATACAGAATCTGTCGGAGCACAGCCTACTCCTGAATTGTTTAATTCGCTTTTTGTTGAGCTTTCAGGACACACTAATTCGCTGGCAACTTTGGTAACTTCTTTCACAGAATTTAATGATAAATCTATAGTATCACTAATTTTTAACTGGGGATACTCAGCGCGAGAATCTCTCCTGTAGTTTGTGATGTTGTCTATTCTAGCTTTTATTTTTAGAGGTATGAAATAATCTATTTTTTCAGTTCTTGCTCTGTCTATACTTTCGTCAAATGTCAATATAGTAACATAAGCTTCTGCACGGTCACTTATGGGAAATTCAGGAACTCCACGTTGTAAATTCTTACTTGAACATCCACCGATAACAATTATAGTAAAAATTAAACCAATCAATATAAAATTTCTATTCATAACCTATAATAAAAAGAGGTTCTATTTAAACATATTTAAAACTTCAAACTGATTTGAAATAAAAAAGTTCGTTTAATGCCACTACTTTTTTTCAATCAAAGCCATTATTTCTCCTTTTGAGTTGAACGCGAGCATGCTCGGAAATTCTTACAATTTTCAATGATGTCCTTCTATTCTTTCTACTTCAGAAGGATATGGATCTTCTTGAAGTTTCAGAAGTTTTCCCTTTATTCTCTCTTTTGTTTGATTATCGAGTTTTTCAATAAATTTATCAGGTTGAGGTCCTAACAAAATAGAAAAAGACAATTTATCCAAAAACTTCTTTCATTGATTTAAGCTTTCCTAGCTTCTCAGCTTTAAGAGTTTCGTCTATTGCTCTTTTATCATCTTCGCTTAATTTTGAATCTTCCATATATTCAAGAATTTGACCCATTGTTTTTTCTACTCTGTCTAATCTGCTCAATATTTGTTTTTCAAAGGTTGTTTCGCTCATTGTAGTCAAAACAATATGTGTTTTAGTATAAAAATATATCGCATGATTTCCCTAAAATGTCGGAATTTTCCACTAGTTTAAAACTAGTGGCGTCAAACAGCCACAATGTATTGGGAAAATTCCGAGCATGATCAAAAACCATCGATAATGTAGCTGAACATTAAGCTTCCGCTACATTCCACCAATCTATGATTGGTGGTTTTTGACAAGTACGACAAAAGCATTTTTGTGCCCGCAAAAGTTTTGAACCTTTCGGGCATCTAATACTCGTTTGGCAAACTTTTCTGTGGAAAAGTCAAGCCGAGATTGCGGGTTGCCTCAATCTCGGTCGCCAAACTTCGGCTATTATACGGCTCATTTCATTCGACCTAACTTTTACCGAGAAAGAACCGATATTTTTATATATAAGAGTAGCTATTGCTCTCGTTGAAATGGAAACAGTAACAATACCTAACGATGAATACGAAAGATTAAAGAAATTAGAGCAGCTTGATTTTGATTTAATAAGGCAATTTGCCAGTTCTCTAGAAGACTTAAAAGAAGGCAGATTCAAGAGACTTGCTTAGCAATTTGTTCTGCTACTTTTCTGTATTCAGTAAATTGAGATATAATATGGTCTATAGTTGCTTGTTGATCTTTCTTGCCGCTTGTGGCGACAAGCAAAACTAGGTTCAACTCTTCATAAATGAGGTAATAAACCCTCTTTTCTTTTATTCGCTTTTCTCTCAAGAAAGGATATCTCAACTGCTGACCAACAAATGGATTTTCTGCAAGCTGCTTCGGAATTTTTTCAGCCGCTTAAAATTCTGGGTTTGACCATTTGCTAATTTCTTTAAGATAAGTGTCAGTTCCTATTACTTTAAACATTTCAAGAATTCTTTCTTACTTCTTTATAAATTTTCTCGGTAAAAGTACGCTGGGAACGTTCTTGGGTGGCAAAAAAATAAAAATTTCCTTCATTTCGCATAATTATAAATTTCAAATATAAATAACCCCAAGCAACTTGCCAATCAAGTATCCAATTAAAGCGGCAAATGTCCCAACAATTGCTATCTCTATGCCGCTTCTCTTCCAGTCGCCAATTGTCACTCTCGATTTTGCTGCACCTACAACAAATAAGACTATAATTGATAATACCAGTCCATACGCCATGCCTAATTTTACAGGCAGCAGAAAAAATGGGAGTATTGGGATTAATGAGCCAATCATTGCAGACGCTCCAACTATAATGCTGCTTCTAACTGGTTTTTCATAGTCTTCTGGAAAAAGTCTTAGCTCTTCAGCCATCATAGTTTCGAGCCACAATTTTTTATTTGAGGTTATCTTTTTGACAATGCTTTCCAGTAGTTTGCCTCTGAAGCCCTTTTTATAATAAATTTCCCTTATCTCCTGAACTTCCATATGGGGGATTTCCTTAATTTCTTTTTTCTCTCTTTCGAGCTGGCTTTCATAGAACTCCTTTGCGGCTTTTGTGCTGGTGTAAGCAACTGCTGCCATTGAAACTGACTCTGCAAATGTTGTGACCAATCCAGAAATCAAGACTATTCTAGTGCTATGGACTGCGCTTGCCACGCCTAAAACTAAGCCAAGGGTATTAACAAGGCCATCCTGGAAGCCTAAAATAAAGTCACGAATAGTTGAGCGGTTTATTCCCTGGCGTCTCTCATTTTGATGTATTCTGAGGGCTTTTTCCATTAACAGAATTCACACACAGTCTTTTTCTTATTTATGCCTTTTTGTGTAATTTTCTTTCTTGAATTTCCTTTTTTTGTATTTTTTGTTCTTGCCATTTGAAGTCAACCTCATGACTCAAATAATCGTCTTTGCCTGTTAATTATTGTGTTTTTTTTAAATTCTTGGAATAGGATTATTTAAAACTTGTTATTTACACGATTTGAATTAGCAAACTTTAAATATTATTGATTAAAAGTGATATTAGATGAAAAAGAGGCATTTAGTTTTTTTGTTTTTAATTTCAGCAGTCATATTTAGTTTAATTAGTTACTATGCTTTTTCCCATGAAGGTGAAGATGACGACGAATTTAATTTAAATCATTCTAAAATATACCCTTTTAGCCAATTGGCTGTTTTTGGTTATGGCTCTTTGATTTTCGGCATTCTGATTATAGTTGTGCTCTTGTTTCATAAAATAATGAGTGAAATCATGAAAAAAGTAGTGTATTTCTCAATTGTTGGATTAACCTCTCTTGTAACAATTTACTTTATAGCGACAACATTGCATCTAAATGCTATATCGCTAACAAAAGGGCCTGTTCATTGGCATGCAGACTTTCAAATATGGGTTTGTGGCGAGGAAATTAAATTAGCTGAGCCAAAAGGCTTGTCCAATAAACAAGGAGTTGATTTATCGCACGCCCATAATGATAATAGGATTCATGTTGAGGGTGTGATTTTAGATGAAAAACAAGCAAGTTTACGTGCTTTTTTCTTTGCAAATGGCGGTTCATTATCTGATGATGGATTAAAAATACCTACGGATGAAGGCTTAGTTTCTGTTCATAACAGTGACAAATGCAATGAAAAACCGGCAAAGCTTTATGTTTTTGTAAATGGTAACTTAATTGACAGTCCATCTGATTATGTCATCTCACGTTATGAAAAAGTCCCACCCGGGGATAGGATAAAATTTGTGTTCACTGAAAAACCAATTGAAGAGATTAATCCGTACATTACAAGTGATAAAAATATAGATGTGAAGGAGCATAAATCTATTGTGCTTCCAGCATCGTCATTATGCGATCTTAATAAGGATGGTATATGCGATGAAAATGATATCGACTTGTTCAAAGCATCTTTAGGCAGTTGTCGTGGAGCTCAAAATTATAATGTAATTGCCGATATTAATGCTGATGGATGTGTAAGCGAAGGTGATGGCAGACTTGTTGGACTGTATAATCGCAGAGGCATACCTTTAGGAGATGAAAGTGAGAGATTTTTTAACGAAACTTTGAAAATATTACAAAAATTACCGCCAGGAGAACCTATGACTGAAAGCCCCCAACCCTTATGCGATTTAGATGGTGACTTTGATTGCGATAATGACGACTTGAGCATGTTAGAAGTTTATATGGGAAAATGCTCGAGGGAATGTCAAAGCATAGAAGATTGTAAAGATGTACCAACTACTCAAGACTTAGATGCAGATGGCTGTGTAACATCAGCTGACAGAGATATTTTTTTACAGCTACAAGAATACTATAAAAACAAAAAATAACTAATAAAAATGGCAGTCGGAGCGTATCTTCCAACATTAGGAACTGTAATTATAACAGCATTGATTGATTCAATTAATCCATGCGCTATAGGTGTTTTAATACTGCTTGTTTCTATTATGATTGCTTTCAAGACAAAAAAAGAAATGTTATTTTATGGCATGATTTACATACTTGCAGTTTTCGTGACTTATATATTGGCAGGATTTGGAATTTTGTATTTCTTAAGCTCGATTCCGTTGTATATCAGCGAATATATATCTATTCTTGTAGGTTCATTGATTATTATTGCCGGGCTGATTGAAATAAAGGATTTCTTTTGGTACGGGCAGGGAATAACCCTGGCTATACCTCCACAAAGGGCAAAGCAAATCCATGAAATGACAAAGAAGATTACATTGCCAGGTGTAATATTTTTAGGCATTTTTGTTGCAGGAGTTGAACTTCCCTGCACAGGCGCCCCATACCTTGCAATCCTGCTTTTGCTATCGCAAAACTTTAATTTTGCGGCATTTCTAATGCTTATTTTGTACAATCTGATATTTGTGCTTCCATTAATAGTTATTTTATTAATGGTGAATTTTGGGTTTAAAATACAAAACATAAAAAGGTGGAAGCAAGGCAATAGAACTTACATGCGGCTAGCAACAGGAGTTATATTAATACTCTTAGGCTGGCTTTTGATTTTAATTGCAAATGGCACGATAACTTTTAATTGAGATGAAAACAAAAAAAATAATAAAAAAGTCAAAGGACAATACGGAGCTGCATATAGTAAAGAGAAAGGGCCATACGGAGACTTATGATGAGAGAAAAGTTTATGGCTCATGTTATTTTGCGTGCAGAAATGCCCATTTGAGCGAAGAGGAAGCTGAAGACATTGCAAATAATGTCAGCATGGCTGTAACTAAATGGATAGCTAAACATAAAGTTGTTTCGTCAGATGATATTTTTAAGAAGTTAATTGAAGAATTAAGAAAATGTAATGAAGATGCAGCATTTCTGTATGAAACCCACAGAGATATCTCTTAATTGGATTGGGCAAGCCGAGTTTTTTTGGCAACCCTGAGAAAACCTCGTCGTGAGCGATGCTACCAGACGAGACTTCTTCCTGAATGAAATTCGGAAAAAAGTTTGACTTGCGAATGTTATACGAGTGGGATTTGAATGAAATGGAAATCCCACCAACTGCGAGTGTAACGAGCAGTTAGACTTTTTTCCCCTAAATCGTTCTCGGCGTACATTTGGCAAAACCAAGAGAAAGTTATTTAAAGAAGTTAGTCTTTAAAGTCATTAAAATGGTAAGAGAAACAATAACTATACCTAAAGAAGAATATGAACTTTTGGTTAAATGCAAGCATATCGTTGAGTCTGACTTTGAAGAAAAATTCTCTGAGCAATTTATCAAAGAAATCAAAAAAAGTGAAGAAGCTTATAAGAGTGGGGACTTTGTGAGAGTTAAGACTTCTGAAGAAAGAAGGAAACTTTTTGATTCTTTGTAATAAAGATGGCTTATAAGGAAATAATAACTAAACCTTTCTTAAATGATGTTAAAGATATCAAGAAAGATAAAATTCTGCTGGAAAGACTACACAAAAAGATTGACGAAATTTTGAAAAATCCAGAGCATTATCCTGTCAAAAAGTACGAGTTAAAAGGGAAGAGGGCAGCCCATATTGGTTCTTTTGTTGCGGTATTTGAAATCAACGGTAATGAAGTTGTATTTCTGAAATTTAAGCATCATGATTATGCTTATGACTAGAGTTTTGCCAAATGTTTGTATAAAATCTCATTTTGAACGGAGCTGTGAAGAGAAACTCCATTTTTCGAGTGTAAAGTCGTTAGGCATTAGACGGACTTTTTTATTATGCGATATTTTTATAAAGATTCAGATTGAAGTTATGAGAATGGAAGAGTTAAGAGATAGAATATTCACTAATCTTGCACAAATAAATGAATTAGCACAGAAGATAACCTCAAAAGTAAAAGAAGATAAAGCAAATATTTGGGATGAAACACTTAACATTATTCGAATAACAAATCTCCTTTATAATTCTATAAATATGGACAGAGGCAGATTTAGACAATATTTAGAGAAGATAGGGGCTTTGATTTCTATCCTTAAAGCAGATGAAAATTTTCAAAAAAGAGAAATTGAAAATTGGGGAATTGAAGAATGGTTTGAGAGATTTGAATACTTAATGAAAGAATTTGCAGATTTCATTTTTAACGGTTATTTGTATTACTTTACTTGTGATACATTTTCTGAAAATTCCAGAGACAACCAAAAAAAAGCAGAGTCAATAACACGCCTTACGCATAGAAATGCTAATTTGTTAGAAATAGGGTGTGGAACTGCACCTATTATGAGAAGGCTTATTCGAATGGGATACAATGTAATATCAATAGAATTTGACCCAGCAATGATACAAGAAGCATTAGTTCGATGTCCTGAAGCACGAGGTAAGATAATTCGTGCAAATTTTTTCGAATATGATTTAGGAAATAATACGTTTGATTTAATATTCATAGAAAGTGGGCTTTTCATGTTTACAATACTTGGAAGAAATAAACTAATCTTTGAACTATTTGCAATAGTTACAAATGAATTTTTAGAACATGGATTAAACAAAGTCTTCAATGCCCTTAAAAAAGGTGGTTTATTCTTAATTGGAACTCAAAGACTGATGAAAAAGGTCAAGATTAATGACAACTTATATTTTGCAATGAAAAGAAAACAAGAGACAGATAGAGCGATTAGGGAATTAACTTATTATAGAAAGAAGGGTATCTTTTCTAAAAGAGAGATTCTGTACACTATAAAACAGGAAAAGCCAACATTACCTTATGAAAGATTTGTAACTTTAGCAAATTCTATTGGATTTACTGGAATATCTATTTCGGAAGATAATCAATGGGTTATTCTAAGGAAGTAACCATTTGGGTGTGCGGTGGGGTGAGTGGCGGCGGGTCAATTGATTTTTTTGATTTAGTTAATGCGATTTTGTTGTTGTTTAGAAAACTCAAAACTCTGAACTGAAAAACATAAACCTATGAAAAATCCTAAGTTTTAATGAAAATATTTGGGTAAATTCTCAAAAGGGGATTTCGGTTGGTTAATCGTATTATTTTCATTGAAAATGGATTAGGTCGCAGGAAAAGTTAATATAACGCCATTTAGCGATTACCTTAAAACATCCTCAATTGGCTTTTTTGTCTTTGATTGCTGGGTTTCCTTTTGAAGATCTACACCCAGCTCCTGCAAACTCTTTATATGCATCTGCATTAGCTGCTCTACAATTGACAATATTTTGAGCATTTCTTCCCTTTCCTTTGCAAGGGTTGTCAAAGCCCCCTTATGGAAGCCAATCTGCTCGTCCTTGCTTGTTTCTTTTGCCATCAAAGATAAGGAAAACGGTAAGTATTTAAGTGTTTCCCAAGAAATTTTCCTTTAATCCTTTCCTAAGTTTGTAATATTTATATTCTTCTAACTAAAAATTTTTAAACCCAAACAAAAAAGACAATCCATGACGCAATTTTTGGGGATAGTTAAAGAAGGCAAATTGCTTCCAGAGGACCTGTGGATAAAGTTTGTGAAAGGGCTGGAAAACGATTTTGATAATCTTGAGACCAATAATGAGAGAGCTAAAAGGGAATTGGCTGAAGCAATCGTGCAGGCAATTAGGAAAAGGATTGCGCCAAAATTTGGAATATTGTTTTCAGGCGGAGTTGACAGCTCATTAATCGCATTTGTTGCCAAACAGCTTAAATGCGACTTCACCTGCTACACTGTAGGCATTGAAAACTCTGATGATTTGGTATGGGCCCAAAAAGTTGCAAATGAATACAGATTCAAATTCAAATACAAAATTCTGAGATTGGAGGAATTTGAAAATATTCTGAAAAATTCAGTCAAATTGCTGAATGATGCCGACATTGTTAAGGCAAGTGTTGGCTCCGTTTTATATGCTGCGGGAAAATTGGCATCAGCCGACGGCAATAATATATTATTTGGCGGCTTGGGAAGTGAGGAAATATTTGCCGGCTACAAGAGACATGAGGATGCGTTAAAAGGAAATAATTTTGAGGCACTGCATAAAGAATGCTGGAATGGCCTGAAAAATATGTGGAGCAGGGATTTAATAAGAGATTTTACAATTGCAAAGTATCTTGGCTTGGATATAAGAGCACCATTTTTAGACAAGGATTTGATAAAAGTCGGCATGAATATCCATCCTATGTTAAAGCTTGACAAAAGCGGCAAGAAAATAATAGTGAGAGAAGCTGCAGAATTTATAGGATTAAAGAAAGAGTTTGCATGGCGCAAGAAGCAGGCTGCCCAATACGGCAGCAATTTTGTCAATGGTATAGAAAAATTGACTAAGAAAAAGGGCTTTAAAATGAAGAAGGATTATTTGCAGAGTTTGCTGGTAAAGTGACTTTTTAATTTGTTATTGAAAAAATAAAAATAATAAAATGCAATATAAATTCAATGCTTATGGGCATCCAAACA
Organism: Nanobdellota archaeon; assembly: GCA_038046685.1. Lineage (GTDB taxonomy): Archaea > Nanobdellota > Nanobdellia > Woesearchaeales > GW2011-AR4. Next base: position 17,273 of record JBBSVT010000069.1, on the reverse strand, counting down.
TTTTGGCAACCCATAAAACAACATTAGAGTTTACAAAAGACAAAGAAGTTAGCCTAAAAGGGGATTGCATTGTTGGTATTAATGCTGATTTTGAGTCAAGTGAATTAAAGAATTTTATTAAATCAATCAAGAATAACAATAAAAGAATTTCAATAACAATTACATCAAAATCAAAAAACAAAAAACAAAAAAAAATTGAAGAAATAATTAAAGCAGAGCTTAACCCAAATTTTAACAGCAACAAAGAATTCGTCATCAGAAAGACTGATTTCGTATCTGAAAGGACTTTTGCGATAAGGTCGAATAAGACTGCATTTGACTTTAATAGAGAATTAGTTGGATTTTTAAAGGAAAAAAAGAGCAAAATAAGCGTTATTATTGAAAATAAGATAATAGATTGATGAAAATTAATTTAAAATCACAGTTTCTATATACTTTATATAGAATTTCTGCCGCCAAATACAGATAAATTTTTAAATGAAGAAAACATCATCTGCAAAACAAGGGTGCTCATCAATTAGATTCTTGAAGAGGCGATAAAGATGAGATAGATGATTGACTCGAAAGTGGAGTAAAAGGTAAACTATGGTAGTATCGATTGGTATAGATGAATTGTATAGGGTTTTGAATATACCAATGAATAGTGTTGCTGAATTTGGTAGAGGAATTGCTAGACAAGGCATGGAATTAGTTAGAAGAGTGCACACTTTTGCACCTCCAAATTTTTCTTATCCAAGTGGTAACCCAAACCAAGAATCTGGAAATTATGTAGTTACACCCTGGGGTGAAAAGTTAGGCTATTTGGTTCAAACAGACCCTGAAATCCAGCGATTGTTTCCGGAATATCAAAGGGCTCTCATAGATTTCTCGGATCGTAGAAGTACAGACATACATAGAGGACATACAAGAAAAATGGGTGGTTTATTTAAAAGGCATCCAGAATTAATGAAGGATATTCATTACGGGATATCACAGGAAGTAACAGAAGAAATTTCTGCATTGACAGCACTGCCATATGATGATGCGCATCGCATGGTTACTGATTATAGATTTGTTATTGCACTGTGGAGGCATGATGATTTGGAAGATCCCAATAAACTAAAAAAATTAGAAAGAAACTTCAAAAAGGCATCTAGGGCATATTTATGTCTGGATGAAAGCGTAATGTCAGATTCACCGGAACATGTGGAGATGAAGCGATTGAAAGACAAGTTAGGAATGGAGAGGAAAAAACTGGTAGAGAATGAAGATAATCTTATTCGTGAATTTCTTGATAGTATGAGTCTTGACGAAAGGGTTAAAAGGGAATTATATTTGGGAGCCGCTTTTGCCATGGGTATAGACGATCATGCAGCGAGACATATTGAAGAAAATCTTTACTCCAGAAGCACTTGGCGCTTAAGCAGCCGATATGACTTTGAGGCTTACAAACAAGATGGCATTGGGGGGCCTTTCCAGGTGCCATTCCTAACTTTATTAGGAATTTCAGGAGCTCAAAAGGAACCTGCTGATTACTTCTTGGCAAGGCTTCAAGAAAGGCTTCTTGACAGAATAGCAATTTCCAGAGAAATAAATCCAACGTATGACGACAGTCAATTTGATGTGCTAACAAGACTTTTTAATGACAATCCATGGTTGATAGAAACCTATGGAAACCCAAAACAACTATTTGGAATGAAAAAAAGACCTCCAGTTGACGGAATTCCAATGCCAGAGTTACACGAAATTCTTTACAGAAATTTCTTGGTATTCCATAATACGCATGATGCGCTGATGAGAGAGGGTACTGCTATTGTTGTTAAAAAGCGGGAAGAGCCTCTTGCCTATGCTTATTTGCTGGGAATAGTAAAAGCATTGCCTCTTCTAATCGGAGGAAATGATGACATAGTAAGGAAAGCAAGGGATTTTTACGAGCAACATTTGCCTCCAAAACAAACAAGGGCCATACAGAGACGAGTAGCCAACATGAATTCTCATAGACTAACAAGAGTTGATGGTTATGGGCCTATCAGTAATGGTTTTAGGTACGATAAAGGAATGGACCATAATACTGGTGATGAATCAATGTGGATTCAGAATTATGAAGATTTCTTAATTTTCAGTAGATTGAATACTCAATTCTCCTCTCCTAAAAACAATCGAATAAATACAAGAACTGGGGAATTCAGATTATTTACAATTAAAGGATTAGAAGACGGAGGCATTACATTCAGAGATGACGGCACATCTACTGGAGGACTTTAAATTCAATATCAATTAGTTAAGATAACTTAATAATGAGATAAAAAATTAAAAATGGATTCTAGCAAACCTCATCAGGAGATCCCCCCCTTGTCAGAAGTCATAAAGCATTTCAGCTTCAAGGACACTGTTTCTCTAACCGACAGCTTAAGCTTGCCAGAAGTCCTAATAGTTGGTGCGAGACCGCTCCACCCGACTTTAAGACCAGAAAATGAGTTAAGAGTATTTCATGAGATTGCTAAGAGGAAAATCCAGGATTTGGAAGTGCAGAGGGGGAGAATTTACAAGTGCGTAATGGACGATTTTTTTCATGGCGAGAAATTAGCTCATAAAGAAGTCGATAATTATCTAGGTAAGTACTGGTTTATACTTGGCCCAGCGATTTCATTGCAAAATTTAGTGGAAAACCTGGAAGCAAGAGTAAAAACTGAAATGGTGGCCTATAGAAGATGGATACAAGCTTACCAAAATGGAAGAAGAGACTTAGCCAATGTAAAAGAAATGCAAAGGCTTGAAGGAACTCCTGCCAATCTAGCTTATCATTTTCATGATCATTATAATGTAAAGAATCCGAAAGAACCGCATTTGGTTGTTGCAAAAACAAAAGCCCGAGTAAGAATTGCAAGTAAGATTCCCTATAAGATGATTGAAGGCTATAGGGAAAGAGAAGAAGGTGTAATCAAAGGTCATGAATTTAAAAGATACATACATTTTGGAGATGGTGTAACACGAGATAATGTAGGATTACAATTCGTTACGCTCGATGAAATAACACTTTATAAACTTAAGGGATTTATTTTTCAAAGTGACGAGATAGATGTCGTTCCAACAAGAAGTGGTATATTTATTGAAGAATATGGCACAAAAGGCGATATTGAGTATCGAGCTTGGCATTTGGACAATAGGTGGAACCCAAAACCTGTTCCAGTCTCAGCATATTACGACCCTCATGCAAATGTAGTTGAAGTTATATTGATCGAAGCTCGCTATTTTTTCAGCTCAAACTTTGGAACTAACAGTTATTGGAGGAGAATGCTTGATCAAGAAAAAGGGATAGTGCAGCAAACTTTTAGTAACGGTATGAAGAGGGATCATAAACCATTCACACCTCAAGAAAAGGAATGGAAAAGAATCGTAACTGACAGGATTTTGGCAATTTTAACCTATGCGAAGAGATAGTCAAATCATAGGTTAATTATAACCACTTCTCAGTAGTCACTACCGAAAGATTTAAATATAGGTTCTTAGAATAGTAATTCATGGCTAGAAATATTGGGTTTTTTCCTAGATTAGAAGTTGATGGTGACCAAATACTTAACTTAGAACTAGTAAGTAGGGGGAAAAGTTCCCATATGTTTTCTCCGGATGATAGGCCTCATGTTTACGTTGGCAGATATCAGGACAAACCTATCATAATTAAGCCCTATCAATCACCCATGGAAAAAGCAATTATCCAAGTTGTATCTGCATTACCATTATCTCTAGTACTGGACTATAATATAGGATTTCTTATGGAGAGAGTAGCAGAAGTGGACTCTGTGGAAGAACAACTCCGTAAGAGAGAATTGTCAGCAAAGGATTTAGGAGACATGGTAGGAATATTTCTCGGGAGGTTACATTTGCAAGGAATAAGTTACAACGACCACCTAAGTGACCATGTGTTTAGTTACCCTGATAGAACTTTAAAAGCAACGGACTTTGGGGCATCTGATTTCCAACCGAATGCCAGAGTTGTCGATATAAGTGAAGGATTTGAATATTTGCAAAAAGTTGTGAAACCGTCACAATTAATTGACGCAATTGAAACGTTCAAGGCAGCCTATACTAGAATAGCAGACGCTAGATTTTGGCAAGAAGGGGTTGATCGTCATTTAAATCATGCTACAAAAAATGATCAAGCTAGAAAAATCCTAATTCAATAAATTAACCCTCCTGCTCTTCCCAACATAATTCAAAATCCTTCCATTAGCGTACTTCCCGCTCCCAAGAAAATCATTATTATGTTTTAATATAACAAATCCACTGCAATCGTTATACTCTTTTTCTATATTTTCGCCTCTAAACCATAGTTTTTCTTCATCTTCGCTTAATTCAGCAACATTCTTTGTTGCTTTTGGACCAATAATCTGGCTTCCCTCTATGCTTAACCTTATGCCTGCATGATCAATCTCGCAAAAATACATTCCAACATAATTAAGGCGAAGCTTTGAAACGTCTATTCTTGAAATGTCTTTGCTGATAATGAAAACCCTGTTTTTGCTGTTTTTGAGGAATCCAAATTCCATCTTTAATTTCGCTCCCCACTGCTTTTCAATCAACTGCATTATCTCCTTGATTTCCTTGTTGTTAAGAATTTTAAGCTGAGGCATTTTGGCAGTATATTATTTTTTTTAGATATCTAGCGTCTTCCCGACAAGTATGCCTGAATATGTTCAACATTTTCTTGAGTATTTCTTCATTGGGTCTCGCCTTTTCAGCCAAATAGCGTGACAAAACGCTTGGGTGGATGCCAAGCTCTTCTGCAAATTGTTCTTTGTTGCCGTTATAGAGTACCAAAAAGTCTCTTAAGTAAGGAATTAGTTGTTTCCAATCTGGGTTAAGAGCCTGTAATTGACGATTAGTTTCCACTTTTAGTGATGCTCCATATTCCACATATTCTCCTCTTTGTCTTGCCTTGTATCTTTTTTTCTGCGCCTTAATATCTCCCTTATGCTTCCTTATTTCGTCTCTTGAGTAATCTGCAACTTTTTGTGGATTCCATTTATGAGGGTTTTCTTTAGAAAGCTTTCTAATTTTTAACGCGATGCCATACGCTGTTCTTCCACTTAATTTTTTTTCTAGATCGGGCAAGGAAGTGTCCAGCTTAAATCCCACAATGATTTTCTCCAATTCTCTTGATGAATATTGTTTTGGCATATTTCAAAAATTAAACTCCCCACATTGTGTTTTGCTTTCTCATAATCTCAGCTATCTCCTTTAATATCCCAATTTCCTCTGCTGTTAGGTTTTTCTTCAATTCCTTGTATTTTTTAAAATGCTCTTCTGGTATTGCCGAGTATAAAACGTCACCTTCATTAACCTGTCTTCCAACTGTTACGTTTGGCAGCGAAATGGCAATTTGCTTGCCTTTTTCAGCCTTTTCAAGGTTTTCCTGCTCCTGCTGAAGACTTTTTGCCTCTGTTATTGAAACTCCATCATGCTTCATTAAAGGGGTGCCTACCTTTAAAATTCCAGCCAGAACTTCTATTCCGACAACTGCAGGGTTGTTTTGCCTGAAAACGTAGCCTTTCAATAATTTTATTTTGCACGGCTTATACAAATTTTCAGTTTCTCTTGTTTCAAGTTTTTTCTTCTCTTCAAATTGCCATTTCTCAAAATCCTCGACAAGTTTGTATATCACATTATTTGTCAATACCTTGATGTTTTGAGGGATTTTTAGGTCCGGCATGAGTTCAATGTTGAAGCCGAGGACTGCGCTTTGCAGGGGCTCCTTTTCAAAATTTATTTCTGCATCCGAAATGTCGTTTTTTGATATATTGCCCAAGGACGCTTTCTTAATTTCAATACTTCTATCGTTTAATATTTTTGTAAGCGCCTCCAATGAGCCAAGAGAGTCTGCTTTTATAACAACACCTTGCCGACCTGTCTCTATTATGACCTCAGAAACTTCCTTTTTAATTTCTTCCTTTACGCCTTGAACTTCGCTGGCCTCGCAACTTATCAAAGGCATGCCTGCAAAAACTTTGTCAAGGTCAGGTGCTGAAATTTTGACTCCTGTCGCAGCAACGACCTCTTTTACCGGCTTAAAGTTGGTTTTTTTATCGTGCATCTCTTTCAACGGGATAGGCTCAAACAGGGCTTTGACTTTTGTTGCAACCGGTTCGTTCAGCGAGCCTATTACAATTATGTCATTTAGTTTTAAGGAGCCGTCGTAAATGATTGCATCCACCGTTATTCCAAGCCCTTTCTCTTCCTTGACCTCTAAGATAGTTCCCTTGGCACTGCCGCTTACATCAACCCTTAGGTTTTGTTCAAGAAATTTCTGAGACATGCCTGTGATTACCATCAATAGCTCCGGCAATCCCTCTCCTGTTTTCGCAGAAGTTGGAATAATGGCTATTTGCTTTGTATAGTCCTCAATCCTGTCGAATCTTTCGGAGTTAAATCCGAGCTCGCTCAGAGTGCCTACGAGCCCGTAAAGCTTTTTTTCTACAAGGAGCATTGCATTTTCATTTTGCATCTGTATATTCTCCAGCAATGTGGCCTTTCGGCTTGAATTCCAGCCAGATATCAAGTCAATTTTGTTCAGCGCCACCACAAAAGGCGTTTTGTATTGCTTTAGTATGTCTATGCATTCCAAAGTTTGAGGCTTAACTCCTTCACTAATATCAATAACCAAAATTGCTATATCAGCCAGATTTCCTCCCCTTTTCCTCAGATTTGTAAAAGCGGCATGTCCTGGCGTGTCCAGAATTATAAAACCCGGAATCTTAAATTCAGTCTTCGCCCTCTCAATCAATTTACCGCATATTTTCTTAACGGTTTCAATCGGTATTTGCGAACATCCGATGCATTGGGTTATTTTGCCAGGCTCTGATTCAACAATAGAGGTATCCCTGATCGTATCAAGCAGCTGCGTTTTGCCGCTATCGACGTTTCCTACAACAGTAATAATTAATTGCCTCAGCATTTTTTTTCAAATCCAGTAAAGTTAGTATATTTTTAAACTTATGCCAATAAGAAAGGTTTTTATTAAAGATTAAATTTTATTTTTATTATGGAAATAATTTATGAAGGCTCAATCAAATTAAAAATCGATAAGGCAGAAAAAATTTCCAAGGAGATGCAAGTATTTTATAATCCTGCAATGAGATTAAACAGGGATATTTCTGTGTTATTGTTAAATTCCATAAATAAAAACCGCTTGCAGATAGCTGACTTATTGGCCGCTACTGGAGTGAGGAGCATTAGATTCCTAAGGGAGCTGAACAAAAACAAGATAAAATCAATGTATATTAATGACTACAATGAGGCAGCAGTAAAATTAGTAAGAGAAAATTTGAAGTTAAACGGCATTAGCTGCAAAAATAATAAAATCAGCATTACCCAACAGGAAGCAAACCTATTCCTTCTAAATTCAACAGGGTTTGATTATATAGATTTGGACCCATTTGGATGTCCTAATTTTGCTCTCGATGCGGCATGCAAAAGAATTGCAAGAAACGGCATATTGGCTGTCACGGCAACCGACACATCTGCTTTATGCGGGACATATCCAAATGCATGTATTAGAAAGTATTGGGCAATCCCGAAGAAAGATGTTATGATGCATGAAACAGGGCTTAGAATTTTGATAAGAAAAATACAGATGATTGCCGGGCAATATGACAAGGCGCTATTTCCCATCTTTTCCTATTCCAAAGACCATTATATGCGAGTCTTTTTAGCAAGTGAAAAGGGAAAAGGAAAAGTTGAGATGATTACAAAGATGCATGGCCAGCATGATGCTTCAGGTCCTATGTGGCTTGGGAATCTGTGGAGCAAAAATTTAGTCGAAAAAATGTATCAAAATGCTATAAAAAATAAATTATTTAAGAAGAACCATGAATTAGTAAGCTTTTTACAGCTCATAAGAGATGAGTCAAAAATAAATTCTATTGGAATATACGATTTGCACGACATATGCAAAAAAAACAAAATAAGGAATTCGCCAAAAAAAGAAGCAATAATATTGGCAATAAGAAAAATTGGCTACAAAGCAAGCAAAACTCATTTTAAGGGACAAGGCATAAGGAGCAATGTGCCATATTCAAAATTGGTTAATTTAATAAAAAATAAATAGATTTTTATATATGCCCTTCAACAAAGGCTGCATGAAAAAGAATATTACTTTAAACACACTGATTAGTTTAACATTAATTGCTATGCTCATTCTATCATGCTCACAAGCGATAGATAAAGAACCTTTGGCTGAAAAGGCTGAAGAGCTTGGAGATACCGGAGCCCTTTTTGTGGAATCATCTCCAAATTCAGCCCAAGTTTTTTTGGGGGAAGAATTTAAGGGTAACACTCCACTTAACTTATATAACTTGCCAGTTGGTCAGTATGAAGTTACTTTCAAAAAGGAAGGATATGCAGATTTTAAAAAAAAGGTAGCCATAAAAGTTGGAAAGACTGAGGAGATTGATGCAACATTAACTCCGCTCAAGAGCGCTGTCGAAGAAACAAAACAAGAGATAAAAGAGGCATTCGAAGAAAAAGCTCCAGAAAACAAGTCAGTTTCTACAAATAAACCGGGCAAGATAAACCTAAGCAGTTTTTCTCTGTATTATGATTTTGATAATATACAATTTACCGAGCTAAGAACTGACGGCAGCGATTTGTTTTCAAGAAAGTATGATACTTATGTGCACTTTACCGTGTTGCCCCCCACAAATATAAATATTGTCAACAAACCAATAAGCGAAGTTCAGAAAGAAGATTGCATTTTTGCTGACACTGCTGTATTGCCTGTTTTCTCAGGACAGAGTCTTTGCGTTAAAACAGCCAGCGGGACAATTGTAGCTGTTGGCGGGGTATGGCAAACAATGCCAGCTGAGCTAGAATGGAAACAGCTTAATTAACCAATTGCCCTTCTCACATCGATCACTTCCACAGATTCTACACCTTCAATATTGCTTATGTTTCTCTCCAATTCTTCTGTGCTGCCGATGCTTTCATTCATGACAAAAATTATATTTAGCGCTTTCAAGCCAAACGCTATTGGTTCTAAGCTTATTTTGAACTCCTGTGAATTGCAAAACTCGATGATTTCTTTCTTTGCCTCAGTTTCAATCTTGGAAAAATCTGTGCCTACGGTTTTCGGCATTACCCTAAGTGTCACCACTACATTCGCCATGTTAATTTGGCCCTTCAAACTCGCATTCAGAACACTTATATTTTGCAGCTATTCTCCTGCAATGATTGCATCTTATAATCTCAATCTTCGTGCATCTCGGGCACATAAATCTTGTTGAACCTATAGTATTCGAAATTCTTTTCTTGCATGAGGAGCATAATGCTTGTTTGACTGCCATTTTCCTTCTAGAATCTTATTTTTATTTAAAAAGGTTTGTTTTGGCGCTCTCTTTCTCTAAAATCCCAGCTGCCTTCAATTCTCTTTACTTTTATTGCTTTGCTCCGGTCAGTCTTGACTTCTTCAACAAAAGAGCTTGCTTTGTCTAAATTCATGTTGTTTAGTCTCATTTCTCATCACTCTTTGCTTATTTCTTTCTTCATTTCCTCAAACTGCTTTTTAGTCATCTCGCCTTTAGCATACCTTTTTTTTAGTATTGTCAGCGAATCTGAGCTGTCGTTTTTGCTGGATTGGCTTGCTTTGATTAGAGTAACCACAATCCAAATAATAAATCCCCAGAAAAGCAACATAAAGAGGAATCCGAATCCCGTTCCAAAGCCCATCATGCCGTAGCCTCCCATTCCAAAGCTGCCGAATAAGAGAAGTAAAGCTACGACTGCAAGAACCAAAACCCATAAATTTTTGTTTTCTTCCATAAATATCACTTCCCCAACTCCATTTTCATGTTTTCAAACTCTTTTTTCGTTATTTCTCCTTTAGCAAATCTCAATCTTAAAATATTGAGGGGTGTCTCAGAAGCAGTCTTTTTTATTCCAAATCTATAAATAATCCACACTATTAAAAAAATGACTGTTGCAAAAAGCAATACCCATAAAATGTTCCAATAACCATAATTGCTATGAGCGTAACTCGCTGGATAACTGCCCATCATCCCATAACCCATAATCTTATTCATCGTCATTCCCATCATTCCTCCGCCCATCATGCCTCCAGAGCCAAAAGCATTTGCTTCGCCGCAATAAATCGCCTTTGCCATATTGATATGAGATTGCTCTTCTGCTTCAGAGCCTTCTTTAAGTCCCATCATTTTATGCATCAACTCATGGCTTTCTCCAGGATGCATTTGCTCCATGTAATATTCGCCCATTATTTCTAACTGATGATCCGATAAACTCTTACAGTCTGCTTTTGAATCAATCAGGCTTTTGACTTCATTGATTTCTTGCTGCGTAATATGCGCATTAGCTAAACTCAAATTCAGCAATAAAATCACAGCCAGAACAAACATTATTTTTTTCATTTCAACATCACCTGTAAACTAAATAGTAAAGCAGTTATAACTATTTTGCCGCTTAAACCGTTTTAAACCATTACTTTTGCAAATACACCTTGTATGTCTTTCCAATTCTTTCTCTTTGTATTAATCCTCTTTTATCAAGATTAGTCAATATTGTTGAAACCTTGGCTTTGCTCCAATTTAACCTAAATCTTAATGAATCCTGAGTTATTTCACCTGCTCTTTTAATCTCATCTAAAATCATCTTTTCATTACCTGATAAAGCTTTCCTTAAAATATCATATTCATTATCTTCAGTTTTTGTTCTAAATAGGTATAACGATGTTAAAAATCCTAATCCAGCAGCAAAAACCAATGAAATTAAATTTAGTATAATTGAATTTGTTGTAGAAAAGTTCATTAAGTCTGTTCCCATTGCTTCGCTCATCATCTGCATCTTGGGTGTTTGTTTCGGGGCAAATAATGGGTTAATAATTAAGAGTACAAGGAAGTATCCAACTATAGCAACCAAAATGATTAATGCTATTTTTGGCACATTGTCAACTTCCTTTATAGTTGGCTTATTCATACTTGCATCACAACCGCTCAACAATTTTACTATTATTTTTTAACCTGTCCATTAAAACCTCTCTTATTATATCAAATGCCTTAATGATCTTTGAATTTGTAAGTTTGTAATAGACATACTTGCCCTTTCTGTTTGAGATAACAATACCTCTGGACTTCATAATTGACAAATGCTGGGAAATATTAGCCTGGCTCAATTTTGTTTTTTTAATTAGTTCTGTTACTGACTTTCCTTCATGTCTTAAAAGATTCAATATTTCCAGTCTCGTAGGGCTTGAAAATACTTTGCATATTTCTGCATGAGTGCAATATAGGTCACTCATAACATAAAATTAGAATATTCTAATATTTAAATATTTTTTTGGTTTTGGGAGTTGATTTAGATTGAGATTATGTTCATTTTTTCATCAATGTTGAATACCTCTCCCAAAAACTGCACTATTGCATAAATGTTAGTCCTGCTGTGGCTTGTTATCTCTGAGCCCTTGATTTTGGAATTTCCAACCAATGCCATAAACGGCAGTATTTGATCGGCTAAATGCCTGTCAACAGGCGCTTTGCTTTCAATTTCCTTGATTAGATTATTTGCAGCTTCTTCTCCTACAATCTCTGCCCTTTTTCCTTGCTCTCCTAAAGCATCTGCGCCAAGCCTTATTGGATTGTTTTCGTCAATATCGTCTTTGTTTTTTGAAAAAATAGCCCAAAGTGTAATTCCAGAACCTGTTGATAAAGTCTCTTGGTATTCTGAAGTTATTTTAATTGGAACATTGAATTTTTTGCCTAATATGTTTTGGGCAGAGTGCGCCTGCCTTTCAGCAACCCTTGCCTCTTCAAGATTTTTTGAAGCGTGAGAAATGCCTTTTATTTGGATTAAATGATGCTGTTCGATTAGATTGTATGGATTTATGATTTGTTTTAAATGAGCATGAAATTCAATAAAATTAGGAAAATCATTTAATTTAAACTTCGGATTTATTTTAATTTCAACTTTGCCATTGCCTTTTGGATAATAGCCCCTTTTCAGCAGTTTTGCTTCAATTTTAGCAAATCTTTGGAGTTGTGGCAATAAAATGTTGTTGAAATAATCAAATGGCATGCTCCATTTAACGTCTGTACCGCCATTTATGCCCAATGTAATCGGCTTACTGACAAACATTGAGGGGATTAATAAAGCCTGCAGCAATAATGTGATAGAGCCTGCTGTTTCAATATCAATGTTCAAATTTTTTGCGACTAATTTTTTTGGGAAATATTTTAACCATAAAGAGCCAAGCTCTGCGCCTTCTGCATCAGCATTGCACAACTTTTGTAATGACTTAACGCAATAAAGATGCTGATTTTTCAATCCGGAGTCTTTTCTGCCTTTTCTTATGTCATATATTTCAAATGGATTTTGAGTAAGGGTTGAGAGAGCTAGTGCTGTTCTCGCGATTTGTCCACCACCTTCAAGATAAGCCCCATCAATTCTTATCATACAAACAAAAGAAAAACTATTGAGTATAAATATTTAAATATTTTCCACATCATTCAAGCCAGAGTCTAAATCACCTAGCTGATCAGTGCTAAGCTCTTTTTCTTCATTTGATACTTGGTTCAAATCTTTTCCTACCGCATCGACTGCTGCATTGCCTGTTGTTCCTTGTTGCGCTGGAGTTGTTTTTGTCATATCTTCTTTGATTTTTGTCAATTCTTCATTGGTGATTACATCCTTTTTTGCTGGCTGGCAGGCCGCAAGAATTATCACAAGAATGGACAAAACCATAGCGATAGTTGTATTTCTCATAATTTCACCTTTTTAAATTCCATTTCACTGGGTGTATTTAAAGTTTTCTAAAAAAATCTGAAGCTTATGCTTCAACAATAATTAGGTCGTTGTATTTGCAGCAGTGGATGCTGCTGTTGTGACGTCTGCACTTGCTGATGTGTCTGTATTTGAAGTTGTGATTTCTGTAGCTGCAGTTGAAGCTACAGTAGCCTCTGTCACTGGCTCTTCAGCAACTTCAACCTCAACATCAGCTGACAAGTCTGCGTCTGGGCTTGCTTCCTTTATCTTTTTGACTATTGTTTTCAGCACTTCATGGGCTTCTCTTACAGCTTCCCTAGCTTGCTTCAGCAACTCTTTTGCCTCTTTCATCAAAGCTTTTATTTTCTCGCTGTCTGCTGGCTCGCCTTGTGCCCTCAAATTAAGAGCTTCTGTTATCTTAGTTTGCGCCTGCTTGTACTTGTCCCTTGACATGGCTATTTTCTCGCTAAACTGGGCTACTTCAGCGTCAACATCAGCGTCAATGCCTTTCTCCTTAGCTGCTGCCAATATCCTGTCAAGCCTTTTCTCAAGCACTAATCCATAGTTTATTATGCCAACAACTCTTGCTGCCACAATGCTGTGCAAGTATATGTTTACTGCATGCTTCAGCTTATTCCATTTTAATCTGAGCTTTTTTGCAGATTCCTTAAGCTGCTCTTTTGTTGTTGCCGCTTCAATTTCAGATTTTATTGTATTTATTTCACTTATTTGTGCATCAATCTCAGCAATTATCTGCTTGGCTTTGTCTTCAGCAATGTTCTCATTTTCCTCCACTCTTGCCTTTATCTTTTCAAGATGGTTTATCAAGGCATCTGCTGTCTTAAGCAAATAGGCTTTTGCATGCTCTATTGTTTTTTGCTCATTGCCTTCCTGTTTCGCTTCTTTAAGTTTAGCTCTTACATCCTTTAATTCATCTTTTGCTAAATTAAGCTTTAGTTTTGCATTTTCAAACCTTTGCTTTGCTGCCTCTATTCTTACTTGTCCAACTTTTCTTATTACCAAATCTTCCGCATTTTTCACCTTCACAATCTTTATTGCTTTAAGCTCTGCTCTCAACCTTGCCGGATCTTTTTCAGCCAGTTCCTTGATTTTTGCTCTGCTTAGCCCACCTATTTTCTCTATTTCTGTCTCATTTAGGCTTGCTATCTTGTCAATTTTTTCTTTGTCAAGCTCTTCAATCCTGTTTAGCTTTTCTTCGCTTAGCTTTGATAACCTCTCTAACCTTTCTTTCTTTAGCACAGCTATTTTTTCTACGTTCTTTACATTTAAAGCAGACAGTCTTTCAATTTGCCTTTGGTCAAGCCCTTGTATTTTTGCCAATCTTTCCCTGTTTTTTTCTATCATATCTTCTCTTTTATCTCTAACTCTTCCAATAGGAACTTCACGAACTTCAGTTTCTTCCGAAGCTTGGGATACTCTACATTTTACCTCGCAATTTTGACCACTTTCACTTTTGCATTTTTCTATGCACCTAACTCTGTCTTCCGCTTGGGTATTAGTTTGTGAAACGCCTTTTATTGTGGTGTCACCACCTCCTGCACTAGTTGTAATATTGTTAGGATTAGAAGAACTCGAACCTGTATTTGATTCTGTTTGTGCAAACGCTAAAGGCACTAAACTAAATAGAAAAATAGCAATTAACGTTAATGCAATTGGCTTTTTCATTTTTGAACCTCCATATTTTACAAAATTTTTAATCTTTGATTAATAATTTTGTTTCTCTTGTTTATAAACAAACTTTTTTTGCTGAAAATTTAAAGGTTTTTTATGAGATTTAAAACTTTACGAAGCTTTATTTGAGCTTCTTTTGCTTTAAATAGATTACTTAAGCTTTTTTAAATTGGAATAGGAATTTTTTATTAGTTCTCGAAGTTTTCTAATATTTTATTGGAGATAAAGAAAAATAGAAAAATTTATATACATTTTACTTACATAATGAGACAAAACGAGACGTAAATGCTATCTTCGCTAAGTTTAAGGAGCTATCAAGATTAGATTGGGATAATACAAACTCATTACAATTAGAATGGTAAATGAAAAAGCTACGGAGTGGGTAAGAAATCAATTGAAGAGAGAAGACAATTTGGATTTTGCAGTAAAAGGAAGAAATGTTAACAAGAATATTATCATTGGCATAATCTTATTATTAGTGATTATAAGCTCTGCTATCAGCTTATATCTTTATTACAACTTAGACAACCAACTTATATATGATTCAGACGGCGCAAAAAAAGCGAATCAAGAGAGTTTAGAGTTATCCAATACCGAGGCGACTGCTCCCCAGACAAACAAAACAAATTTTATTGGTGAAAGTTTCAATCAATCTGAAACGACGGGGCAACAAACCTCTTCTAAAAATAACGATGGAAAAATTTCAAAAACTGGGGGCAGTTCTAGCGGTGTAGGTTTTGGTGCAATCAGTGCAATCCAAAGCAGCAGTCCGCAGCAAGCTAAAAAAATCACTTCGGGGCAAATTCTATCAACCGGAATGGCTGTTGCCGGGCAGCAGGATGGAATATTATTTCAGGATTCAAAGGGTAAAAATATAGGTATATTTACAGATTCAGGAAATTTTGGCATCGGGACGACGGGTCCTAATTATCCGCTGACAGTCAATGGCCCCGTTGTTGCTGGGCCGGGTAGCGTCGGTGGACCTGCATACATGTTTTATCCGGCAGTTACGTATGGTGCAACTGGATTCTTTGCTCCAGCGGCGAATGTTATCGGTTTTGTTACATCCGGAGCGGAAAGAGCGAGGTTGACTTCGGCAGGGGACTTAGGGGTTGGGACTCGGACACCTGGAAATCTCATTGAAGTTCAGAGAGACCAAAATGGAGCCTCGGGCATTGTTATTCGCAACAACGCTGCAGGGGCAGATTCATCCAGTCAGCTTTCCTTTGCCAATAACCGTGATGACCAAGACGGAATAATACAACTTAATTCCGATGCTAACCTCAAGTATTCTGGAGCGCGCAGCTTCAATTTTATTTCAAATTTCGCCGGGTTCGGGTTCTACAATAGTTACCTCAGCCCTGCCATTGCTCTGCGGATTCTATCTGATGGCAACGTAGGCATCGGAACGCCGTCACCGCTTTCAAAAGTGCATATCAAAGGAGGGGTAGATGAAAATCTCCGTTTTGACGTAACACGTGGTGTAGCATATATCCAATCTCTTAACGACGCCAATAACGCTTTCAAATTTCTACAATTAAATGGGAATCCGATCGCCCTAATGAATGGCAACGTCGGCATCGGGACGACGGCTCCGGGGAACAAACTTGACGTGAATGGTGCAATATCTGTCTTAGGAACCAATGCGGTAGCTGGGGCCAATAGGGCGACAATCGACGTAATTCCGACCAGCGGATTCATGAGGATTTTGTCTTTAGGGCCGAACTCATTAACAAGGGGTGGCATTCGATTAACCCAAACTGCCTCAGATGGAACGCAACATCTTGAAAGTGTGATTGTTGTTCCAGCCGGAGACGTTGGCATTGGAGTTCCTCCAAAAGCCCCCCTTCATGTGGAGAATAGGATCACAACAACAGGCGATGCTGAGGTACTCCGATTGACAGCGACAACTCCTACCGTTGCCCCTTATATCAGCGTAGGAGATCCTGGGTCATCGTATCTCACGGGTGGAGTTATAAACTGGAACCCAAACACAAACGCTTTGGGGCTTGGGGTTCATAACGAACCTATTACCATAACAATCAAACAAGGCGGTAACGTCGGCATCGGGACAACAAACCCAGTTTCAAAATTGGCTGTTGCCGGACTGCCTATTGCGCCTCCTGATCAGTCTGGGACTGCAGGAATGTTGTGCGTTACAAACAATGGTAATATCTGGATAGATAATGATGGCACTTATGACTGCCTATAGAAGAAGTTATTAATCAAAACGGAAAAATCAGTTTAACTTGACCGTATTAACAATCTTGTTATTATCATAATCATAAATGATTAGTTTTGTTTGATATCTCAACAAGAAATCACCAACTTTGGCATTTGCATAAACGTCTGGGAATTGCTGCTTTAACGTGTTCAAATAGTTAGCATCCAACTGCCCACCTATTGGCTGCTGGTTTTGCAGCCCTTGAAGCTCAGAATGTTTGTTTAATTTTGCAAAAAAATCTGAGGGTAATTTTGCCTGTAGAGGCTGTTGCAAAGTGACAGTTCCTAGTATCTTATCATTTTCATAATCATAAATCAAAATTCTGTCTGAATATTGCACAATAAAGTTTCCAATGTGAGAAACATCTACTGCATTTAACTGAGATTGCAAATTGGCAAGATTATTGCTGTTTATTTGTACAATGTTTAATGGCACAATTCCAACATAGCTCTTCATTTCATTGTGCGAAGTTAATTTCTTTAGAAAGTCATTTGTGTTTATTGTTTTTGGAATGAAAGAGTTTAATGTATTTTTCAATTTATATGTATTGATTAAAGCACTAGACTTTCTGAAAATCATTTATAAAGGGTAAGCGGGGAGAATATACTCATAA
>JBBSVT010000068.1:0-6628 GCA_038046685.1 Nanobdellota archaeon | reverse complement strand
AAAATTTTGCAGAAAGAGGATATTAAATTTATTTCCCACTTAACTTGACTCTATCCTATTACGAGTAAAAGCATTAGACTTAAAACATTCATCTATTACTACTTGGTTGCATAATTATTCCAGTTATTCCTTCACAAGCAAAATTTAAGCCTCAGCATAGGCAATCATCCTCTCGTATAGGACAAATTTCCTTCTTGCTTCCTCAATCATGTTATTTTTCTTTGAAGACCTCACATATTCGCCAAATTTTCGCTTTACACAGGAGAATTTTCCTTCAGCAGCCCATCTCATGCCATATCCCTTCTCTTTTGCCCAATCTTCATAGCCCAGCTTTTTGAATAGTCTTACCTCTCTGGCTCTGCTTGTAGAGCCTCTTGCCTTTGTTGAGGCATTGCTTCTTGGCTTGATGGCTTGTTCTATTTTGTGCTTCTCAAGGGCATTGAACAGCTTTCTCTTGTCATGCGCTCCATCAGCACACGCTTTCCTGATCTGCACACCATTCTTGACAAGGCTATTTATGTGCCTCTCAAATATGTCCGGCTCGCTATCTCCTTTATCAAACACTTCAATCTCCAGAATCTTCTTTTTCTCTACGTCAACGGTAATAACTGCCTTTATCCATCCTCTCCTTATTTTCCATTTCTGCCTCATCCACTCGCCCCTGTTAGTGACCTTAATACCGGAGCCGTCATTGCCTACAAAGATAGGCTTATCAAAATTAATCTCAGGGAGATTGAGGTCTAATTTATTTATCCTTCTGCATGCATTGCTGTAATGATTCACAGGGAAATAGTCTATTTTTTCTGACAACGCTTCGCAAATACCCTGAATAGACCTATAGTCAAAGTAGGGCTGGAGCTTGGACTCAAATTCGATAAATGAATTTGTGTATTGGTATGGCTTTCCAACTTTGTTTTTGTTCATCTCCTTAAGCTCTTGAGGTATGCTCTCAAGAAAAGAAAAGTCAAAAAACCATTCTCCTCGCTTTATGAGCTTGGAGTTATATTCAACCCAATCTCTCTTATCTTTGAACTTTTTGCCCCATCTTTCTGTTTTTGGCATAAAATCACCTCACAAACCGAAAAATATAAATATATATTAATATATATTTCGTTTTTATGGTGAGAAAAATCAAGGTAAACAAAAACAAAGTTTCTTTTGAAGAAGAGTTTGAAGGTATGTTCGAGAAAAAAATAACAAGGTTTGGAACTGGTGCGAAGATCGATGCTCCAAAAGAGCACATTGGTAGGGGTGTGCTAGTCTTTATCAAGAAGAAGGATTAATTATGCAACAGAACATCTATTACTTGATTATATTTATACGCAAATGTTTTGTAGTCGGTAATAGTAACTCCTATCCCAAGAAGAGCCTTAAAATCAGATTTTGGAACTTCAATTAATTTACTCTGTTTTCTAACAATAAGTGGCGATCTTCTCCGTAAAACTCGTTTTGAATCAAAAGCTACTATCCTCATAAAATGTAAAAACTATCTTAAATTTAAATAATTTATGAAAATAGGAGGTATTACATCATTTATGTGCAAAAGTCATTTAAAAATGTGCAGAAGTTAGTTTATGTGCAAAGCCAGCAAAATCGGTTTGATTGCAATTTCCTATATAAAATCGTCAAGAATAATCCAAGATTGGTCCCGACGCTAGCATTAACGTCGATAAGGCAATTTGCATGATTTTGCCCTTTTTATCGACTTTTACGAGTTAACTTGCAATCGAGCCGCAAAACCGAAAGCTTTATATATAACTACTTGTTACTCCTTTATAAATCTTACCAAAGTTATCGACATTAAGCAGTTTATACTCAAACATTATATAAAATTTTTGATTGGGGGTTTGCATATTTTACTTACTTAATTGAATGCTAAATAAAAATATTGCGGGTGAACTAATATGCCAGAACTAGTGAAAAAATGCCCCGAGTGCGGAGGCATCAACCTTTCTTGGAACAGGGATAGGGGAGAGATAATTTGCAGAGACTGCGGACTAGTAATTGAGGAAAAGATGGTTGACTTCTCGCAGGAGTGGCGAGAGTTTGACAGCGAGGAAGGTGAAAAAAGAAGACGTTCAGGCGCTCCAATGACTTATACTCAATATGACCAAGGCTTAGGCACCGAGGTTGGCCAAAAAGCTGATTTGTTCAAGCTTGGCGGCAAAGACAGAAACAAGTTTTTTAGGCTGAGGAAATGGCAGTACAGGATATCAACAGCAATTGAAAGAAATCTCAAACTGGCATTGGCCGAGCTGAAGAGGGTTAGCTCATATTTAAAGCTGCCAAAATCAGTTGAAGAGGAAAGTGCTAGGATATATACTTTGGCTGTTCAAAGGGGTCTTGTCAGGGGCAGAAGCATGGAGTCTGTAGTTGCAGGAGCTTTATATGCAGCCTGCAGAAGGCATGATGTTCCACGAACCCTGGATGAATTAAGCGAGGCAAGCGGTATAGAAAAGAAAGAAGTTGGCAGAACTTACAGATTTGTTACAAGAGAGCTTGGCATTACGATTTTGCCTTCAAACCCAGCAGATTACATTGCCAGATTTGCATCCGCATTAAAGTTGAATGCAGAAACTCAAAGCAAATCAATTGAGATACTTGAGATGGCTCAAAAATCTGAATTGACAAGCGGGAGAGGCCCAACCGGGATTGCTGCGGCTGCTTTGTATGTCAGCGCCCTAATTCATGGCGAGAAAAGAACACAAAGAGAAGTTGCGGATGTTGCAGGAGTCACAGAGGTCACTATCAGGAATAGATACAAAGAGCTGCTGGACAAACTTGACTTGGAAGATGAAATAAAAAAGACAAAGAAGAAGAGGTAAGTTTTTTATTTATTTTAGGTTAATTTCTTAATTAAGACTTTTTTAAAATTTACAATTTTCCTATTTTTGGTTGCAATGCCTTCCTTTCCGAGCATGGCAATTTTTTTCCTTACTTCCTTTCCATTTGGGTTAATGCTTCCGGCAAATCCACCAATACTGCCATCCGATTTTACAACTCTATGGCATGGCACTACAGGAGCGTAAGGGTTGCATCGCATTGCCTGTCCAACTGCGCGATAAGCTTTTGTTCCAGCAGCTTCTGCAAGAATTTTGTAAGTTGTGACTTTGCCTTTCGGAATTTTTTTCAATAAACAGTATATTTTTTCATTAAAAGATTCTGCTTTAGGCATTTTATTTTTGTTCCATATTATTTTTGTAATTATTTTTTAGTAAATAAATTGTTAAAATACCTAATGGCATACAAAACCCTTGTTCTTCAGCCAATACTTCTGATGATAATCCTCTGCTTTGTAAAATATTGATGCAGCCATAATTTCTGTAACTATTGGCTTTTTGTGCTTTCCTGATTTTTCAAGCCCTTCTTTGGAGTTTAATGCTGCATTTTTCTGTTCCTCATCATGGTAAAAAATAACAGACCTGTATTGGCTTCCGACATCAGGGCCTTGCCTGTGCCATTGTGTTGGGTCATGAATGCTCCAGAAAACATCGAGAAGTTTTTGATAAGAAACTTTTGAAGGCTCATATTCAACCTGAACAGCTTCTGCATGCCCTGTATTATGGGAGCAAACATCGGAATAAGTTGGGTTTTCATAATGCCCTCCTGTATAGCCAACAGTTGTGCTTACAACTCCTTTCACTTTGTTGAAACTGTATTCTACGCCCCAAAAGCATCCTGCTGCAAAAGTGGCCTTTTCGGTTTTCTGTTTCATAATTAGAAATAAATTCGGCCATATTTATAGTTTCGCTTTCTTTATTCTGAAACTCAAAGTGGTTACAAAAAATCATGCTCCCACCTTGAGTCGTGGCTCTGATAGAAGTTTCCTGCGATTTTTTAATAGAAAATAATAAATACTAAGAAAGGTGTGGAAGCGTATGCTATTATTCAACTCTGTGGAGTTTCTCATATTCTTTCTAATTGTAGTTATCATTTACTTTTTGATTAATGACAGATTCAAGTGGATTGTTCTTTTGTCGTCTAGCTATTATTTCTATATGAGTTTTAAAGCCGAGTATATCATCCTTCTTTTTTTCTCAACTGGAGTAAGCTATTGTGCTGCCATTATGATGGAAAAATGGAGGAAATATAGGAAAATTATACTGATTTATGCACTTGTTGTAAATTTAGGTATGCTAGTTTTATTCAAATACCTGAATTTTGTTAGCAAATCGATTGTCAATGTTTTAGAGAAAATAAGAATTCATATAAACTTCACTCCGTTCGATATCCTACTTCCTATCGGAATATCCTTTTATACGTTTCAGGTTTGCGGGTATCTTATCGATGTTTACAGAAGAAAAATAAAAGCCGAAAGGCATTTTGGCATCTTCGCTACCTTCGTTTCATTTTTTCCAAAACTAGTAGCCGGTCCGATAGAAAGAGGCAATCATCTGATTCCGCAGTTCTTCAAAAAGCATGTGATAGATCCTTCAGGGATAGCAGCAGGCTTTAGATTAGTATTATGGGGTTTTTTCAAGAAGTTACTCATAGCAGATAGGGCTGGAATTATTGTAAATGAAGTGTATACGTTTCCTAATTTATACGATGGTTGGAGTCTATGGATAGCAACTCTGTTTTTCTCCGTACAAATTTATACTGATTTTTCAGCCTACACCGATATTGCGCGAGGAACTTCAAGAATGCTTGGTTATCATCTTGTGAGAAACTTTCAAAGGCCGTACCTTTCATCATCAATCGTAGATTTTTGGAGAAGGTGGCATATTTCCTTAATGCAGTGGTTCCGAGACTACATTTATATACCACTTGGGGGAAAATTAGCTAAAAAAGGAAAGTGGATAAAAAATGTTTTGTTGATTTTCTTCGTTAGTGGGCTATGGCATGGGGCAAATTGGACATTTGTATTGTGGGGGCTTATTCATGGAGGTTATTACATTTTATCCAAAGAACTATTATCTATGAGAAAAAAATTAAGTCAATTTCTTGGTTGGAAACACTTTTCAGCAACGCACCAGCTCTTAAAAACTTTTATTACTTTCAATATTGTGAGTTTTCTTTGGATATTTTTTCGTTCAGAATCACTTGTGGAAGCCATTTACATCAGTAAGAGAATAATTTGGGATGTGCTCGTTGTCGTTCTGGTTATATTGATTGTGCTGTATATCCTGCTGACTTTTGGCGCTTGGATTACACCATTAACCCTCAAAAAAATTGAGGCAGATTTAAAGAGGCCTTTTCCTTTATTTTTAGTGCTCTTCACAATTTTTTTCTTAACATACTTAGGATATGGTGGAGCAGATTACCTTTCTATTCTGTTAAGCCCAATTGATTCCATTACAATCTTTATCTCTCTTTTTTTTACTATAATATTGTTCATAGTGGAGTACAGTCAAGAAAGGAATTGCGATTTCGAGCAAGAATTTAAGCAGTTTCCAATATATGTCCGATGGATGGGGTATTACCTAATTATTTTCATTATATTGTTTTTTGGAATATTTAGAGAAATAAGTTTCATTTATTTTAAGTTTTAAAATGAATCGTTCGATATATTTGCAATTGAGGAAGGCTGCATTATTCAGTATTATTTTTGTTGTCCTAGTTTTTCTGACTGACGCAGTTTACATCAGCTTAATCTTCCCAAAATCCGGATTAATTGCTCAAATTCAAGAATACGAAAAAGTGAAATACAATATTTCAGTGTTAATCCTGGGCGATTCTCATCCTAATCAAGGAATAGATAGATCGTACTTTCCTGAGGCATTTGTTTTTGCCATTGAAGGAGGAAAATATGCAGAAATATACTATATCTTAAGAGCGGAACTAGAAAACAATGAACAGATTTCATTTTTAGCTCTCCAAATAGATCCCCACTCGATAGACGGAAAGAAACCCCAACCTAATTTCTATCCAGTAAGATATTGGAAAAATTATTTATCTTGGCAAGAGCTAAAAGTTGAAACGCAAAAATCAATTCCAAGATTGTACCTTGAGTACCTTTTTGCGTTTCTGGGTAATGCTAGGGACGTCATAAATTTATTAAGTAATTATGCTTTAATAGAGCCCAATAGATACTCTAAATTCTCAGAAGACCCATTAAGAGAATCAACTGCTCAAAAGCGTGTCGAATCAAGCATAACAAATGATGCAATAGAAAAAAAGGATATTCTTCCTCTCCTTCAAATGGTTGAGTTTGCCAAACAAAAAAAACTTGCAGTCGTCCTAATTAAATACCCTCTTTCTCCAGAATATCTGATGGCCCTCAATAAAAAACAATTTAATAGTAGCAAATATTATCAATTCATCAACAAATCTCTGCAAGAGTATGGGGATGTGTACACATATGATTTTCAACGAAGTTACAACAGCTCATACTTTAGTGACTCAGATCATTTAAACTATGAAGGAGCAGAGTTGTTTTCAAACTCTTTGCGTAAAGCATTCTTAGAACAAGAAATTTCTTAACGGTTGTCAGCAAATGAATGGCTTGGCTAAACTATTTTTATTATTAAAAATAAATCATGCTCCAGCCGAACCTACAACAAATTCGTTAAAAGTTAGAGCTTTTCTTGGTTTTAAATCAATATATTTTTATATAATCTATTTTAATGATACACTTTAGAACTTGACTTCGCCATTTGAACATTCTTCAACCTAAAATTTTCACCTT
>JBBSVT010000067.1:0-15241 GCA_038046685.1 Nanobdellota archaeon | reverse complement strand
AAAGAATAAAAATGGCAAGAGAAATGCTTTTAAATGAAAATGCAAAAGTTTAGTACATAACTTCTGGGGAAAGTCATGTCGCAAACACTTTCAATTTAACTCCGCCTGTATATGTGCTGCAAATTGCTAATTTGACACAGGCACAGGTTACTTCGCAGGTTGAGAGGTTGATTAATGCGACAAAGTAAAATAAATTAACTGTGAATTTTGGGTGGTTAATATGAATAAAAATACTATTTTAGTAACTTTAATTAGTTTAATATTAATTTCTCTATTCTTAACAGTTGGTTGCAAACCAACAATAGAAACTCCGACAAAGCCAATAGCTAATCTAAATAACAAATCAACACAGGTTTTTGAGAATAAAACTAATCTAACCCAAACTAAGGTATTTAGTCAGATAGTTAAGCTTTCAGAAACTACTGCTTCACAAATTTCATCGTTTTACAAAAAAGAAGCTTTGACTTACAAAGCGTCAGTTCCATCATATAATTTACCGTTAAATCTAACTCAAATCCAGAATTATGATTCTGTATCTAAAAAGCTTGATTTATTGAACGCTGTAGACTTATTGAAAACTAATGGTTTTGTGGTAATCAACTATGGCAAGGAAGAAGACATGGTAAATGTTTATAAAAATTTAAAGAAGCAAGACATTCCGATTTTTATAACTTCTGACACGCTTCTGCATCTTTATCACATACAATTCGATGAAACTCTCAAAGATATTGAAGAAAGAGAATTTTATGATGATATAAAAATTTTAAGTAAGGTAATGCTAGATGAGTCATTAAGACAACACGAATTAGCTTCCGGCGACTTAAAAGAAGCTTCAAAAAGAAATGCGGCATTTTTCTCTGTCGGGTTAAAGATATTGGACAACAATTTTGAAGTTCCTAATTTAGTAAAAGATAATGTAGAATCTGAATTAAATTTAATAGAAGAACATAATGGCTTTACCGAAAGTCCCGTCTTTA
The DNA here is from genome assembly GCA_038046685.1 of Nanobdellota archaeon. Lineage (GTDB taxonomy): Archaea > Nanobdellota > Nanobdellia > Woesearchaeales > GW2011-AR4. Next base: position 14,264 of record JBBSVT010000067.1, on the reverse strand, counting down.
ACTACAAGGAAGATTACTCACAGTATATGCCTAGAGGACATTACACTAGAAGTGAAAAATTAAAACAATATTTTAAAGCTATGATGTGGTATGGAAGAATGAGTTTTCTTCTAAAAGGTTCAGACTCTTTCGGTCCTTCTAGCGAAGCTTTCATATCAAAAAATGAAGCAAAAATCCAAACTCTTCAAGCGTCTTTAATTACAGTAATGTTAGATAACCTTAAAGTTGAAGGTAAAGATATAAGAGATATTTGGAATAGGATTTATTCAATTACGGCATTTTATGTTGGACTATCAGATGATTTGACCTTTTACGAATTTAGAGATTCTATTAAAAAGACATTTGGAGCGTCATTTGATCTACAAGATTTCAATGATGAAAAAAAACTATTGAATTTGAAAGGTGAACTTGCGACATTACGAATGCCAAAAATTTATGGTGGGACAGGAGAATGTAGCGTATTCCCCCCATTCAACGATGATAAATTAAATCAATGCCTTGATAAAAGCAAAGGGTTCAGAATTTTTGGGCAAAGGTTTGTGCCTGACGCTTATATGTTCCAGAACTTGATATTTCCTATAGTCACTGATTTTGAGGGGGAAGGAAATCCATTTACATCATGTCGTGCTGGTAACAAATTAATTAGATGTTTTCCTCAAGGCTTGGATGTTACAGCCTTATTAGGTTCTAACCGTTCTTACGAAATATCAACTGAAACCCAAAATAATAAATACAAAAATTATAATATAAAATTCAACGAATTAAAGAATTTATTTGACTCTTTTAGTGAAGAAGATTGGTACAAAAATCTCTATTGGGGATGGCTTTATTCTCTAAAACCACTATTGCAAGAGTTTGGAGACGGCTATCCTACATTTATGCAGACTAAAGCATGGCAGGATAAAGAATTGAATGCTGTTCTCTCTTCTTGGACAGAATTAAGGCATGATACTATATTGTATGCTAAGCAAGGATATACAATAGGAACAATTAGTGGTCCTCCACCATATCCAGGCTATGTCGAACCAGTTCCGGAATTCTACTCTAGGCTTTTGACTTTAACCAAAATGACAAAAGATGGGTTAAATGACATGGGAGTTTTAGATATTAAATCAAAAGTACGGCTTGATCAGCTACAAAGAATTCTAGAAGTATTAATTGAAATTTCCACAAAAGAACTTAACAATGAAGAACTTACAGATCATGATTATGGTTTTATTGGAAGTTTTGATGATAGGTTGGAAGATGCTGCTTTGGGCGTAAGCGATCAGGGGCTAAAAACAACTCTAGTGGCAGACGTACATACAAACCAAAATACTAAACAAGTTCTGGAAGAAGGTGTAGGTTATGTTAAATTAATCGTAGTTGCATATCCATTGCCCGATGGTAAGGTATTATTAGGGGCTGGACCAGTTATGAGCTATTATGAGTTTAAGCATCCAATGGTTGATAGATTAACCGATGAAAAATGGAGAGAAATGCTGCAAAAAAGGCAAAATCCAGAACAACCAGAATGGACGAGGAGCTTTATCAAATCTTAATTTAAAGTGTACTAAGAATTATAATGTAACAAAAAGATATATTTTTGTCGAGAAATTCAAGTCTTCTGGCAGAAATGTAAACATAAGTTCTGCAAAAATAGAAGTAACTATACCAACAAAAACACCTAATAAGAACTCAGAAACCAACTAAATCACCTCTCTGGGTGACGTTAAGTTGACAGCCCAGACAATCAATAAATTTAAAAAGCAACATGCTTAATCTTAAGTGAAATGGAAATTAAAGAATTTGCCCAAAACATAAAGCAAAATTACCCGGTGGATAAAATCTTATCCATTCTAGAGAAATTTAGACCTATAAAAACACTGGTTATTGGGGAAATTATTATAGATGAATACCACTTTACAATCCCAAAGGGAAGGGCAATTAAGGATCCAATTCTTTCAGTTGATTATGTTCATCATGAAACGTATGGGGGAGGCGCAATTGCCATTGCAAACCACATAAGCAATTTTGTTAATGATGTAACATTGCTGTCTTTGGTAGGCGACAGGGAGGATAGAATTGAGTTTATTAGGGAATGCCTAAATCCAAATATAAGCACGAAATTTTTTGTCAAGAAAGACTCTCCCACAATAACAAAAAAAAGGTATCTAAATCAGCTTAGAAACGAAAAGCTTTTCAAAGTGGAATATATAAACGATTCGCCTATTAATGAAAAATTGGAGCGTGAGATACTTGCTTTTTTGGAAAGCCAATTGCCTGATTTTGACCTTGTTATTGTAGGTGATTTTGGGCATGGGTTTATTAACCAGAATATAATAAACCTTTTGGAAGAAAAATCCAAATATCTAACAGTGAATGTCCAGTGCAACAGCGCTAACCTAGGTTTTAATCTCGCAACAAAATACAATTCAGCTTCGTACGTCACTATGGATATGAAAGAAATTCAGTACACAACTGGCGATAGGTTCAGCGATATTCCTACATTGATGATGAAGCTGAAGGAAAGAACAAACTTTGGTAAATTTTTAGTTACTATGGGTTATGGCGGAGCCATGTATCATTACAATGGAAATATTTTCAGCTCTCCTGCATTTGTTAAAAGGCCTGTTGACACGGTTGGAGCAGGAGATGCAGTATTTGCAATCACTTCTTTATTGGCGTATACAAAAGATGATATGATTCTGCCATTTATAGCGAACTGTGTAGGCGGAATTGCTGTCAGTTATATCGGCAACAAGGACACCATAACAAAAGAAAAACTGTTAAGTTTCATTCAGGAGCTCTATGATGGGGTGGAATAATTATAAAGATAAGGTTATAAACGCCTTGAATTTATTCAGATTTGATGAGAATATCCTAAGAATTTTAGAGGATTCAATAAAGAAAAATCAAAAGATTTTTGTTGCTGGGAATGGTGGCAGCGCTGCAATAGCGTTGCATTATGTTTGCGATCTTTCTAAGGGCGCGAATAAAGATTGGGAAACCAATAACAATAGGTTCAGGGCAATCTCCCTATGCTCAAACATTGGTTACATGACTGCTATTGCCAACGATACTAAGTACAGCCTTGTATTTAAGGAGCAGTTAGTTAATCTGGCATCTCCCAATGACATCCTTATTCTTATATCAGCATCTGGAAATAGCCAAAATATTATAGAAGCTGCTTATTATGCTAAAAAACAAGGGCTGGTTGTCATCGGGATTACTGGTTTCAATGGGGGAAGGTTAAAAGAAATTGCGGATTACAGCGCCCATATAGGGCTTGACAGCTATGAAGTTTGCGAGGATGTTCATAGCATTTTTGGCCATTTCCTAGCTGTTTATTTGAGGGAACATTCAGAAGATGATTGATGAATGCTCGCACACGGCAATCGATTTTAATGGGCTTTTTTATTTTTCCAAGGTTGAGGGGCTTAGCGATAGAATTCTTTGATTTTTTCCAGTTCTGGCCCATAATTTTTCCTAAGCAAATCATGAATATCCTGTCTAAACTTAAAAAATAAAGTATTCACTAATTCCATTCTGCCAATTGCTTTTTCAACACCCTCTAACTCACGTGGAGGAGCCAATTTTAATGCAGAATTCTCAAGTTTAATTAGAGCATCTTCTGCTGGCGCATCACCAAAATATATTTGCAAGTTTGGATAAGTAACTCTCCATAATAAATCTGCAGCCCTTACTATTCTTCCGTTATTTGTTGTCGGCAATTTTCTAGTGTCATGGTCTCCAATAATGTCGGCAATTTCCGCAAAATATTTTTCCGGGTACTCAGATTTTTTAAGAACTACGCCGGCTATCAAAAGCCCCCTATTTTGATGTGGTCTTCTATTGGCTTCGGATTCTAAATCTGCTGACGACTTAACCAATTTCTTCCAAGCATCTGGCTCATCAAAATAAAATCCGGTATCGTGTAGTATTGCTGCAGGCACTACAATTTTACGATTGCCACCAAGATAGCCTAATAATCTGATGGAAAAAAAGGTAACCAGTTCTGCCTGACCGGGATCATTTCTTCCACCATTGTAGGGAAAGGCGTTATTAAATACAATAATCTCTTTTGGATTAAGCAAATTCAGTCTTTTAATGTTAATTCCTTTTCTAGCCAAATCACCCATAGTCCATGCTCTATAGTCAATTGGCGTATATCTCCTTAATATTCTGCTCATTTTCCCAATAATTCTTTCTAAATCCTTAATTATAATATTTTATCTAAAATAATGTACTTGAGCGTTATTATTTAGCATCATGAAGTTAAATTTCAATCCGTCGCTTCGCGACATAAGTTACACTCGGCGAAAATTTTACTGCCAATAAATTTTCGCCTCGAAATTATTTATTAAACAATGAATATATTGGCGAGGCTTTTTTTAGTGGCAGGCAAAAAAGCCGAGCACTAAATTTTGCCGAAGGCGGATTGAATCCTAAAATGTCGAAAATTTTCCACTAGTTTATAACTAGTGGCTGGAAGCCAATGTGCAAGAGTATTGTGCAAAATTTTCGAGCATGCTCAAAAACCACCAATAATGTAGTCGAACATTAAGTTTCTGCTACATTCAACCAATCTATGATTGGTGGTTTTTGACAATTCATTATACAAAATGTGCTTCAAGATACTAAAGTATTACACTTGAGCTAAACTTTATTATATCTATAATTTTTCTTTTATGTATCTTATTATTTCACTGGTTGACAGCTTGGGTTCAGTTGTAAATCTTATTTCTCCTCCAACGATACTTATTGCATCTCTTTCTGCATCTATGTCCGGATTCTGTTTATTTATGTAATCCTGCCCTTTTATGTAATAAGATGGCTTTAAAATATTAATAATTTCGACACCTAACTTAAAATCGCTAATTACAACATAATCAACAAATTGTGAGTTCGCAACAGAATATGCCCTTAATTTCTCAGAAAATACTGGCCTGGCTTGGCCTTTCAAAAGAGACACAAATTTATCAGACGTCACGGAAACAAAAAGGCAGTCACATATTTTTTTAGCTGATTCGAAATGCCTTATGTGTCCAGAGTGCAGGAGATCAAAGCCCCCATGGCATAACCCGGCAGTTTTATTTTGAGATTTTATTCTTGAAACTTTCCTTCTAGCCTCATTTATACTCAATATTTTATTTGAGGCATATATGCCCGGTGTTTCTATTATTGGCATTCTTATCCACTATCCTTTAGTTTTTGCGAAATTGATTTCAAAAAATAATCTTGTTACTGAAGAAACAACACCAACCAAATTTCTTATTTTGAAAATTTTTGTTGTGTGTCCTTTAGCGGGCTCTTTTATATGCATCGGCACTTCTTTGTAAGAGTATCCTTTTTTTAGAAGGCGTATCAGAATCTCTGCCTGAAAAGCAAAGCTGTCGGTTGTCATTCTTACCTTTTTCACCAGTGAGCTCTCATACAACACTAGGCCATTGTAATATTTAATGTGAAACCCGAATAAAATATTTAACATGTTAGTAAAAAACATCGAAATTAATCTCCTTGTGACAGTTCTTACTTCTTTGTTCGCAATATAGGGGATTATAATGTCAGCCTCTCCTACATGATTTAATATTTCTGTAATGGACTTTTTGAGGATTTCGTTATCGCCCGGAACCAGCATTACATATTTTTTGCGTGAATGGTATACGCCTTTGCGATATGCATAGCCGAATCCCATGTTCCTGCCGAAATGAATAACCCTTATCCGGGTATTTTTTTTTGCCAGACTGTCAGCTATGGCGCCTGTTGCATCGCTGCTGCCGTCGTCAAGAATTAGGAATTCGTAATCTTTAAACATCCTTTTAACAACCGAATCAATTGTTTTAACAGCATCCGCTAAGTTTTTCTCTTCATTATAGGCCGGAATTATTATGCTTATTGATTTCATTGTAAATACCAAATCAAAAAGGCCCTGTAAAATCTTTGTTTGGGATGTCCAAATGCTGCGGGTCTTTGCTTCGCTCTGATTCAATAAGATGCTCAATTTGGCTTTTTGGCTTGCCTGCCATTTGGCATACCTTTTGTATTATGTCTAAATGCCGTGGGTAGTAGTGATTTGCAAGAGCAGGGGTCGACGGTGATGGAGCATCCGGCAAAGTAATTCTCTGAGGAGATGTATGCAAGCACTCAAATGCCTTTTCAGAGACTCTTGCTATTATTTCACCTGCAAAACCGCCAGTATAATAGCCTGAATCCACAGCAAGCAATCTTCCAGTTTTCTTTACAGAATCTATGATTAGGCAATCATCCAAAGGCTTCAACGTCCTTATGTCTATTACCTCTACAGAAATGCCTATTTGCTCAAGAGCATTAGCAGCTTTTAAAGCTTCGATTGTCATATAAGATGTAGAGGCTATTGTCACATCTTTTCCATTTCTGATTATGTTGGCCTTGCCTATGGGCACAGTGTACATTTCACGTGGAACATATCCATGCATGTGGTGCAACCATCTGTGTTCGATAAAGATAACCGGATTATTGTCTTGAATACTTGAAATTAGTAATCCCTTGGCATCGTATGGGGTAGTAGGCATCACAACTTTTAGCCCCGGAATATGTGTAAAAATCGCTTGAAGATTTTGAGAATGCTGCGCTCCCTGCCCCCACCCCATACCAATCACACTCCTTATTACTATAGGAACACTTGTTTGCCCCCCAAACATGTAGTGCCATTTTGCAGCGTTGTTCACGATCTGATCCATAGCCAATAAAACAAAATCTAGCCTCTGATGAACCATGATTGGCCGCATACCTCTTAATGCAGTGCCTATGCAAACTCCTGTCAAAGCATTTTCAGAAACTGGCATATCAAGAACTCTATTACGCCCATACTTTTCAACCAAACCCTTAGTTGTTCCAAATATGGCCTTTGGATCTGGAACGCCTTCCCCTATCACATAAACCGATGGATCTTTATCCATGCTCTGGTCTATCGCTTCATTAACAGCATCGGCATATGTAATCTCACGTAATTTTGTCATGATTACCAACTTATTCTTTATCAAGAAATGTATATTTGCCTAGACTATCTTCTTCTGGAAATTGACTTTCTTTGGCAAATAACACAGCTTCGTCAATTTGGATTATAGCTTCCTCTTCAATTTTTTCCAAGTCCTCGTTTGAGGCAATTTTCTCATTTAGCATTGTGTTACCAAGTTTTTTGATTGGGTCCTTCTTTAACCACTCAAGTATTTCTTCTTTAGGCCTGTAACCTAAGATTGTGTCATCATTAGGGCCGCAATGCTCGCGAAGCCTGTAGGTTAAGAATTCCAGAAACACAGGTCCGTTTGCTGACTTTATGTAGTCGAGTGCGCTCTTGGCAATCTCATAAACTTTTAGGGCATCATTGCCGTCTCCTTTAAACGCCATTATGCCGTGGCATTCTGCAAGCTTGGCTATTTCTCTTGGCGGTTGTCTTTCTCTAATGTGCGTCTGGGTGGAATAAAGATTATTTTCGCATACGAAAAGAACAGGTAATTTGTGCAACGAGGCAAAATTTAAAGTTTCGTGCAATACGCCCTCCTCTACAGCAGCATCTCCAAAAAATGCTACAGAGACATTGCTCTTATTCTGCATTTTGGACGCAAAAGCGGCCCCTGCTGCAAGAGGTATTGTTCCTCCAACAATAGGAGTTGACGCAAGAAAATTCGCTGAAAGATCAATTAAATGCATTGAGCCTCCCCTTCCTTTAGAGCATCCAGTAACTTTCCCATAAATCTCTGCCATCATTCTTTTCAGATCTCCGCCTTTAGCTATGTAATGTCCGTGTGAACGATGATTTGAAAACACTACATCATCTTTGTTTAAGTTCTTACAAACTCCAGCAGGTATTGCCTCATGCCCTATGCACAAATGAACTGGACACCTCATTTCCTGTTCTGGATAAAGCTCTATTATCTTCTCTTCAAACCTTCTGATAAGAATCATTATTTTGTAGATTTGGATAAGACTGCTTTCATTCAATTTGGAAACAGGGCTCGAATTATAGTGACCTTCCATTTGACTTTGGAGTAAAATTTTCTTTATAAATCTTTTTAAATACATTTTTAGTTTTTCCAGCACAATGTGTCTGATTACAAACTGATGATGCATTTTCGACACATTAAAATATTACTTTGCAATTTGATAGATTATGACATGTATATTTTGCGATTTTATAGCTGGAAAGAGGAAATATAATGTTAACGGCATGCCATTTAAAAAATTGCATGAAACTCGGCATGCGCTGGCATTCTTGTCAACTGATTTTCCTGCAACTGAAGATGGGCACACAGTGATCATCCCAAAAAAACATTTTGAGTCATTGGAGGACATTCCAAATAGGATTCTTTTCGCGCTAGCAAAGGAAACAAAATTAGCTTCAAAAATCCTAAGGCAAACGCACGAAGGGACGAACATCCTTATCAACAACGGGAAGTGCACAGGGCAAAAAATACCGCATATCCATTTTCATGTAATTCCGAGGAAGAGGAATGACAATATTAACCTTGAACGCTTTAAGCGCAAAAAATTGTCATTAAAAGAATTTAATCGATTGCATGATGGACTCAAGCGCAAGTTTGATGTCTATTGATTCAATAAATAAATTTAATTCCTCTTAAACCACTCAATTGTTCTTCTTAATCCTTCTCTTAATTCAATTTTTGGCTGCCATTGAAGCGATTGATTTGCCTTTGTTATGTCAGGGCATCTCACATGAGGATCGTCAATAGGCAATGGCTTAAACACAATTTCGCTCCTGCTTTGAGTCAATTCTTTTATTAATCTCGCAAATTCCAGAATAGTATGCTCATGCGGATTGCCAAGGTTAACAGGCTCATTTAAATTAGACAGCATCAGCTTGTATATTCCATCAATTAAATCGTCCACATAGCAGAAGCTTCTTGTCTGTTTTCCGTCTCCATAAACAGTGATTGGCTCATTCTTCAAGGCCTGATTAATAAAATTAGGCACAACCCTGCCATCCTCTTTTCGCATTTTTTCGCCGAAGGTATTAAAAATACGAATAATTCTCGTATCAAGCTTGTGAATCCTATGGTAAGCCATTGTAAGAGCTTCAGCAAAACGCTTGCTTTCATCGTAGCATCCTCTTATTCCAATACAATTGACATTTCCCCAGTAGCTCTCCGGCTGGGGGTTAACTAAAGGATCGCCATAAACCTCTGATGTAGAGGCAAGCATGTACTTTGCTTTCTTCGCCAAAGCTAAACCAAGAGTGTTGTGGGTGCCTAAGCTTCCAACCTTTAATGTCTGTATAGGAATCTTTTGGTAATCTACAGGGCTTGCCGGCGAGGCAAAATGCATAACAAAGTCCAGCTCTTCATTTAAAACAATATGCTTGTTGACATCATGGTGAATATATAAAAAATTATTATTTGCCCTTAAATGCGCTATGTTTTTAAGCTCTCCTGTCACAAGATTGTCCATTGCAATAATTTTGTAGCCCTTCCCCAAAAGAAATTCGCACAGATGGCTTCCTATAAAGCCTGCGCCTCCTGTTATTAGGACTGTTTTCATTTCTCAAAAATAAATTCTATCATCCCTTATAATACTTGTTTGCTTTTTCTAGCTGATCGATGCTTCCTATGTCATACCATTTTTTATCAGTCACAAAGGAATAGACAGCATCCCTTTTATGCAGCCACTCTATAAAGCTTCCTGTTTTATCTGGATTATTTCCCTGTGCAATATATTTTTTGATAAGACTTATTGTTTTTTTGGGAAATAAGTATATGCCAGTTGACGCTAGTGTAGACTTCGGGCTAATCGGCTTTTCCTCAAAATTTATTATGGAATTATTCTCATTGATTTCTACAATACCATATTGCTTTGCTAACTCAATGTCTTTGACATCATGAAGCACAATAACATTGGACTTTCTTTTTTTGAAAAAATTAAAGACTTCAAGCAAAGACAATTCAAAAAGGTTATCGCCTGCAACAACTATAAAATCATTGCTTAAGTTTTTAGAAGTAAGTAGGTAATGGATATCCCCTAACGCGCCTAAGCGCTCTTCATTGCTTTTAGTTTTATCATTTATGATTTCTATCGGCTTGTTTGAATCGAAATTGCTAAGCCAAGTCTTGAAGTAAACCTCAAACCTGTCATTTGAAACAACATAAATTTTGTTTATTGAGTTTATTTCCTCAAGTTTTCTTATCATGTGCTCTATTATTGGTTTTCCCCCTATATTAAGCAAGCATTTTGGAGTGTTTTGTGTCAAAGGGTAAAGCCTTGTTGCATACCCTGCCGCAAGTATTATCGCATCCATTTAAACCACATCACTTCTGCCTATGCTTATATATGCAAATCCCTCTTTCTTGAGATTTTTTGGATTGTAAATATTCCTTCCATCTATAATCAACGGATGTTTCATCAAGGATTTAAGTTTTTTTAATTCCAATTCCTTGAATTCGTTCCATTCAGTAAGCACCACCAAGGCGTCTGCATCCTTTGCGGCATCATAAGGATTACTGCAATAGACAATATCATGTAAAATTTCCTGAGCTTTCCGCATTGCTTCCGGGTCGTAAGCCTTTATTTTTGCCCCTTCTCTTTGCAGCTCCTCAATTATGTCTATTGAAGGCGCAAATCTCATGTCGTCAGTGTTCGGCTTGAAGGCTAATCCGAATACGCCAATTGTCTTACCTTTTACAACCCATAATGCCTTTTCTATCTTCTTTACGAAATGATTTTTCTGCTGTTTGTTCACATCCTGCACGGCTTTAAGCAGTCTGAAATCGTAGCCGAGTTTTTCCGATATTCTTATAAAAGCATCCGCATCCTTAGGAAAGCAAAATCCGCCGTACCCGATTCCTGCATTCAGGAAATCTCTTCCGATCCTTTTGTCAAAACCCATTCCATCTGCCACCTTTTCAATATCAGCTCCTGCAAGCTCGCAAATGTTGGCGATGGCGTTGATGAAAGATATTTTTGTCGCAAGAAATGAATTTGATGCGTGCTTTATTATTTCTGCGCTTTTAATGTCGGTAAAAATGATTGGCGACTTTAGCGGCTCATAAATCTCTTGCATGATTTTTTTTGCTCTTTCGCTCTCTGTTCCGATAACAATCCTGTCAGGATGCATAAAATCATTCACTGCGCATCCTTCCCTTAAAAATTCCGGGTTGCTTACAACATCGAAATCCACCTTGCCGGCATTATATGCTCTTATGGTCCTTGCTACTTTTTCGCCGGTTTCGACTGGCACGGTGCTTTTTTCAACAACAAGCTTGTAAGAATCCATCGCCTCTGCAATTGTTCTTGCCACGTTTTCCACATAGCTTAAATCAGCCTCGCCATTTTCCTTTGGTGGAGTTCCAACGCAGATGAAGATTACCTCTGACTTCTTTATAGCTTGTCTCAAGTCCGAGGTAAATTCAAGCCTATTCTCCTTTTTGTTTCTCAGGACTATATCACTTAACCATGGCTCGTAAATTGGGATGATATCGCTGTTTAGCTTGCTTATCTTCTGCTCATCCGTATCGATGCAAACCACATCATTGCCGAGCTCTGAAAAGCATGCAGCTGTGACCAAGCCGACATAGCCTGCCCCTGCTACTGCAATCTTCATAAGAGCCCCTGAAAAGAAAGTTATTTAAATATCTTACCATTATCTTACTTCATACTACTAAAATAAATGCCGAAGAAAAAGATTTCAATAACAATCAATGAAAAAACTTTGCAGGATGTAGACTCGATTGTAGACAACATCTACATCAGAAACAGAAGCCAAGCGATAGAGCATTTAGTTAAGAATTCTTTAGGTGAGAATAAGACTGCTGCAATATTGCTTGGAGGCAATGAAGGGCATCTAAAGATTTCGAAAGAAGAGTATAGGGCAACTGCAAAAATAAAAAAAATTTCAGTCATAGAAATGGCTATTAAAAAACTGAGAGAAAATAATTTCAAATCCATATTTATTGTTGCAAGGCATAATTTATTGACTAAATTATTTGAAATGTTAAAAGACGGCACGGATTATGGCGTCAAAATCAGCTACATCGAGGAAAGGTCTTCTAATGGCACGGCTGATTCTTTAAGACTGCTGAAGGGCAGGATAAGCACAAATTTTCTTGGTATATATGGCGACATTATCTTTGGCAAGATTAATATTGAAGAGCTTTGGAATGATCATGTGAAGCAGAATGCTGTAGCGACAATAATGCTCACAACATCATCAAAGCCAAGCGAAAAAGGGACTGTAAGGGTCGAAGGCAACAAAGTGCTTACTTTCACACAAAAGCCGAAAAAATCTGACATTTATCTCGTTTTTTCTCCCATATTCGTTACAGAGCCTCAAATATTTGAATATTCCGGTGCCAGTTTGGAATCTGACGTGTTTCCGGAATTGGCTGAAAAGGGGCTTTTAAACGGGCATTTAAGCTCTGAGAAAGAAGTCCATATACATTCGAAGAAGGATATTGAAAATCTTAATAGGCGGACAGCTTTTCCAGGCTCCCGTACGTAAGTACAGTACGACTGGAAACGGAGGCTTGCTTGACTTCCGTGGACCCGTTAAAATGCTGAAGCACTTTATTTTCGGGATGGGAACGGGTAGAACCAAGCCCCTATGGCCGTCCTAGGCAATAGTATGCTTTGAGAGTTTAAAAAGGTTATGGTGAAATTTTTTCTATATGAAAACAATTGGAAAGTTCTTGAAACGAGGGTTAGGCAAACATTTGCGGATACTCTTTTATCACTACTTTCATTTATATTCAAGATTTAACTAACGAAATAATGGCTTTGATATGCATTAACTAATGTTTTTGTTAAAAAATAAAGATTAGAAAAATAATTAAACTCTTGGCCTCCAATTCTAATAATGGATAGAGAATATGCGGGATTAAGGTCAATAAGAATTTTCATTAGTTACTCAAGTAAACAAGGAAAATTAGTTGGAGAATTAAAATATTTCTTAGAACAAAAAGGTTTTGAAGTTTTTATAGCTCATGATGATATTGAAGGTGGAGTAAGGTGGAAGGGAGAAATCATAAGGAATTTGAAAAGATGCGATATTTTTATACCGATTATATCTAGTGATTTTAAAAATTCTGATTGGACAGACCAAGAAACAGGAATAGCTCTTAATGAAAATAAACATATTATACCACTATGCATTGATATTCCACCATACGGATTCATTGATGAGATACAAGGAATAAAAATAAATCGTATGGAACCTGAAACTATAGCTAATGTAGTATTTATTTTGGTAGTAGAACATTCTAAATTTGGGGAAGAGATAAAGGATTTTGCCATAAATACCTTATTAGATAGTTTAACTTTCGACCAAGCAAATACAAGAACTCAAAGCTTAAAAAATTTTGAAACATTTTCCAAAGAACAAATACATAGATTGGTTGATGGTACAATATCCAACGACCAAATATACGGGGGATTTGCATCTCGTCCTATTTTAAAAAAAATTATCGTAGAACATGAAGATATTATTGAAAAAGATAAATTTAATCGTATAATAAATTTATTAAGTAGGTAAGCTTTGTTTGGATTTCATGGCCTCAATGTAAGAATTTGCTTGAATTTCCATCAATACAAAATGAACTGTAATATTAATAAGATTCTTTAAATCCTCTAAATCTTTATCTTCCCATTTTCTTACGTAATGAGTTTCATCATTGCCTAACCAAGCTGCTTTTTCTGCAATTTGTTTTATTTTGGTGCTGTCGATATCTTCTTTAATACAATTACCTAATTGCTTCTTTTCTATATTTGCTTTGTCTTCTGGATTATTTTTAATCAGATAATCTTTAATTAAAAACTCAAAAGCCCTTCTGTAACCAGCCCCACATATTTGTTTTAGATTCTCCTGTTCGGCAAATTCAGATTCTCCATAAGTTAATACAAATGTAGGAGACAACTCTTGTATTTCTTTTTCAAATACTTTAATTTTGTGTTTCCCCTTAGATAATCTGCGAATCCTGTAATACCCAGTCGAATCTCTAATTGCATATCCTATAAAAGATTGTTGACATTTACACTTAAGAAAGATTTGGATATTGTCACCAGCAAAACGAATATAGGCTAGAGGCTGGGTTTCTATGGAACGATGACAGAATGGACATTCAAAATCATCATCAGTTATTACTTTTATATCTCCAGCAGGAGAACCATTCATTTCAAACCCTCTTATTGTTTCTGTATCCATAGGAAAAGAGTAGTTATAATGTTTATAAATATTAGCATAATTAAGAGTTTTTCGAATAAATAGTAAGAAATATATACTCCAGTTCTAAGAATAATAG
>JBBSVT010000066.1:0-15140 GCA_038046685.1 Nanobdellota archaeon | reverse complement strand
ATCTTCTTACATACTTAAGGCTAAAAGCCTTGATAAGAATTATTCGAAAAACTCTGTTTATCGAATTGTGTATCTGCTCAAGATACTTCCAATGATGGGTTATATGGTAGAGCAGCAGGATTACTTGGTATTTCAGGGACTACCAAAAGGTGGCTCAATTCCTTCACCACCACTTGTCAAATCAGGGCTGCTAATTTCTCTCTTTATTTGTATTTTTTTCTCAGCTGTATTCCTGTAATAATAATGCAATTTGATTGTCAATGGGGTTGTGAATGTTGTCTTGCTGTCCTGATATTCCTCCCTTGGCAACTCGCATATTATAAAGCCCTCGTTGTTTATTAATCTTACATAACCCTGTGTGCCTTTGGTATTGCCGTCTGTAAAGGGTCCACATAGTATTGGCCTGTTGCCAACTTTTACTTCTATAACACTAACCTTGTCTACGTCTTCTCTAGTTAATTTTTCCTCTCCAAATGGGTTGCATTTACTTTTAGCACCATCTACTTTAATAACATCACCACCACCAACATTTTTTATTGATATTTTAAACTGCGTTTTTTTTGCAAAGGCTTCTTCATCTACTCTTGTGACTGCAATTGGTGCCCCTTGGCTTGTTAAGGTAATGCTTTGAACCTGGCAGACTTTCTTTATATTAACTGTGGAATACGGGTCTGGATCAATGCAAACAGAAGGGCCTGCGACAGTTTCATAAAGATAGCATGCAGTAGCCAATAAAACAGGCTCGTATTTCTCAACATTTAGGTTTTCTGCTTTAACAGTTCCTTTAAATGTTGCTAGATCTAAGCCTCCATTCGGGTTTATTGTGCTTTTTCCTTCCAGGCTCATTCCGCTTAAGTCATTGGCTGGCTTATTCTGTCCAAAATCTATTATCTTAGGGTCATAGCCGCTTAAGTAAATATCTCCTAATGGGCTTCTTACTTGGTCTGGCTGCGGGAAAGCGCCTTTATTTCTAATTTCTAAAACAATCTCAAGTTCCCTGTTTTCATTTTTCTCAACATGAATCTTGTCAGGAGGCGAATTGGGCAGAAAGTTCAGTACTATCCCAGCAGTTCCTGTCCTTATCTCATCCAGCGTCTTTGTACCCTTTTTCCCTTTTAACCCTTTTAATGCATTGCAGCCAGAAATCAAAATCAATAGAATCATTAACATCGCAAAAATTGGCAGTTTTCTCAAGTTTATCACTCTTTGCTCAAAACTTATGATGTTGATATATAAACCTTTTTGTCAGTATCTCAACGGCTTTTGTATCATAAAATTTGCAGTGGCAGTTTGCACATATCCATAATCTATCTCAATTTTTAATGGGGATGTGAATGCATCTGAATTTTTTGGCACGCCATTTTTGAAAGTGCATCTGACAAAATCTTTTTTGTCCCTTAGCCTTATAAACCCGCTTATCTTATCAATATTGCCCATTTCGCTTTCAGGGCATTCTCCATCAATGTTTGGGCAGCATATAAGCTGATTGGATTCCTTTCCAGAAGTGTAAGCTTTTAGGGCTGCCACATTCCACGTATATTTAACTTCTTCTTTGCTTAAGTCTATATTTCTGCATATGTTATGAAACCCAACAATGTTTACGGGGGTTCCTTTTCCCTTGTTTTCAACATAAATTAAGAATTGAGGCTTTATCATCTCTTTATCTGCTACAGGGATCATTAACGGCTCAATTTTTGTGACAGCAATTGGGGCCCCCTGGCCGTTGTTGTAGACAAGGTCCTTTACTGTGCACGCTTTTTTGCCAGGCCTCATGCCGGCAACATCAGGGTCTATGCAGGCTGTTGCGCTTAAAACCGTTTTGTAAGGATAGCATAAGGTAGCGCTCATTGCAGATTGCTTATTCTCGCTTTGCGGATCCAATTTTCCAGTTTTTGCATTAATTGGCACTATTAGCTCTTCGCCTTTTTGGTTTATTTGAGTTTTGCCGTCTATATAGAAAAATGCTTCGTTATCTGTTCCTCCGCCAAGCAGCCTACTATTTTTCTCGAAAGATATTGCAGGAATATAATCTCTTTCCCTGCCTATAGAGATTAGGGCACCTAAAAATCCCGGTCCTTTTTCATTTTTGCTAATGCTGTAAGCCCCAATGTTTCGTATTGTCAGCAAAACAGGAAAATCGCTGTTTTCAATAACCTTTGGCGGAGGCGCATTCTTTGCAAATTCTATGGTTAATCCATTAGTGCCTGTAAAAACATTTAAGTCCTTAGGCTGCGAAGGTGATTTGCCAAATGGATACCAAGAGCCGGATGTTCCGGCATTTTGACAGCCTGCTATCAAAAACATAAAGAGTAATAAGAATATAAAAATTGATTTTTTATGGATCATGTGGTCCTCATCCTTCGTCTCCTGCTTCTTCACTTCTTACGTACTCCGCAAGTTCTGGAAAAGGATCACGTATTCTCCCTTGTCTAATAAGGTTTCCTATCTCCTCCACTTTCCTTACGTAAAATACAGTGCCTCTTACACAATTTTTGCATTTTACATCTGTATTGCAACCATAAGATCGACATGTAGCCTCAATTTTTTCTACATTACAGCCCCATCCGTTATAAGCTCTTAAAGCTGCATTAAGGCCAGTATAACCGCCATATAAGTCTTGTAATTTTACTCCATCAACATCCCATTTGTCAGAACAAGATTTCTTAAGTTTTTCTTTGTTTATACCATTTGCAAATGATATAGAATTTTCTTTTAAGATTGCCAATCCTACCTTTATATTACAATCGCGATTGTATATTGTTTGGCCTTCGCATAGCTCTTTTTGCAGTCTTTCATTTCTAGCCTTATTTTGGCTACCTTTGGAATCTTTAGTGTTTATCTGCATTATTCCAATGCTGCTGCCGTCATAGCTTGTAATTATTTCATCAGGCTCACAGGTTACTTTGGCATCATCAGCCTTGCATAGTCTTCCTCTATTCTTGCCTTTTTCTTTGCAGCAATGCCTTCCATCGCTTTCAAGGCTTATCAAGCCCTTAACAGTATAAATAGGCAAATCTATTCCTTCTTTTGTTTTTATTTGCTCTATTGTACTCTTTATTGTCTCTTCAGCGCCTTGCGGCAATACCTGTGCAGGAATACTATCAATCCTCACCCCAAATGATTTCTCAAGCACATAGTCGTATCTTGCCTTTACCCTTATGAATTTTGTCGTCAATGGAACATTCTCTAATACCTCTTTTGTGGGAGTTAGCCTGCATTGAAGCATCTGGTTTCTGTCTTTATCCTTAAATACTTCCTTGTATTTGGGTTCTAAATCCTTTATATCAATCTTGTAACCTTGATACTCCATTTTTTCAGATTCACCCCTGAAAAGGTTTTTGCATTCTTCATCGCATCGTTTCAGCGACTCTGAAATCTCATTTTTTGTAGTATCGCAGGTTTCTTCTATGCACTTTTTTTTCTTTTCCTCTTCTATAAAGAAATCACTGCATCTTTGCGAGCATACAGAATTAATTGCGTCCAGGCATGAACCTTTACAATAAGAATTTAATTTATCTAATGTATCAATTTCGATTTTGTCGAATTTTACTGGTGTGCATCGATCTGGATTGTCAATTGTGATTCCCTTTGGCAAGACAACTATCAATTCTGTTAATTTTTTTATATTGCCTTCCCATTGTCCAACAGCTTTTCCCTGCTTATCTGTTATCTTATTCCTATTTTTGAGCTCTATGCTTAAAGGAGGTTTCACATCATCCTTTTCATCTGAAACTGTCACTGGGTTTTGGATGCCTATGATAATTTCAACAGGGCCGTTGGTATAGATAGTATCAGGCTTTCGCTCTTTTATTCCAAATTCTTTTAAAGGATCTAGGTTTTCTCTAATCATTGCGCGATATCTTTCCCTGTCCATGAAGTAGGCTTTTTGATATGCGCTTGTTTCAAAATTATATACTGCAGATAATGTGATAGTATTGGAACCTTGATTTTGAAACTTATTCCTGAAAGTGCACTCAACGTCCTTTTCCTCAAAAGAATATATTGCAAATGGCTTTTCTGGAATCAATTCGTCTTTTTTTGCAGGGTCAGTTTCTGTTTTGTCTATTTCTATTCTTTTGTTGTCTTGTCCATACCTATAGCAAGTAAAGCTTGCAATTACCGGATCACTTAATGTCCTTGACTTTAAAGTGCCCCATAAGGTCACAGGCTCATCTGTGTAGAATTTTGGCTGCGCAACTCTTACCCTCTCGAGATAAACCCCAAGTGGCTCAAACTGGTTTTTCTCAACTGTTGCTTTGTATTGGCCGCCTGTCGCATAGTCTATTTGTGATACTCCAACATTCTTGAGTTTGTCAATAAAATTTGAGATTCCTGTGCCAATATTGCCCATAAAGCTAATTAAACTTCTATCGCTTGGATTTTTTTCTTCTAAGTCATCACCACCATAAGCAGGTGTTGGATTTGCATATATCAGTATAAAAAATATTATCCCAACAAGTATGAACATGTTAAATCTTGCAAACTTGCTTTCAGTAAACATGTCGCAGTAATACGTTGTTATCAGAACCAAAATCGGAAAGTAGGCAAAAGCAGGGTAGCCTTCTATGTTGATGCTGTAAAGAAAAAAATCTGCCAAAAAGAAGATGGTAGTTAGGTAATATATCCCTGTTTTGTTAGTTCCTGGCTTTGGCTGAAGATAGAACAGGCAAAACAAGAGTATAAAGGCTACATGTATTATTGCCTTAATTTTTGCTGTCCAGCTCCAGTTTATCCAGAAAAAAGAAAATGTGAAAACCATTATCATATAGGCCACTTCTTCTGAGCCGGAAAAGTTATATCCTTGATGCCTCAGATAGAGAAAAATACCAGTTCCAGCGAGTATTAGCAATGCATAGTTAAGGTAGGGCACAGAAAAAGTCTTCTCATAAATGAAATAAGTAAAGCTTGAGTTTAATATCGCAACTCCAACCAAAGACCACACAAACCCGCTGTCCCTATTGAATAAATTTTGAAATCCGTTCCACACCAAAAAAAATGTTACAACCCCTGATGTAAGAACTGCTGCCCAATTAGTGTTTAGTAACAATAATTTAGTGAAATTGTAGCCTTCATATCTCCCTCCATAGTAAGAGCTTAAGTCAAAAATCCATATTGCATAGGCAAGCAGAATAATCAAAACAGTTGTCCAATCTGTCTCTTTTTGCTTAAGCTCTGATTCAACAACTATATTAGGGTTTACAGGACTTCCGCCCTTGCCTGTTGCCTTTTTTCTATCACTAGTCTCTTCAGTTGATTCTCTTCCTTTAACCACAATTCCTTGTTCAGCTGCCAATTTTCCGAATACTTGTTGGATTCTTGCTTCTTCTTTTGCATCTCTTAGCCTCTTTCTCCCTTCTTCCTCAATACGGGCTTCTTCCAAGGCTTCTCCAGGATCCGAAATTCTTCCTCGATTCCTAATTCTATCAAGTACACCCATTTTTGTCATTATCAATTATTTTTTTCATCTTTAATAGATAATCGTGGCAACACCTAAAGAATTCATCTCAAGACACCTCTCGTTTTTAATTGGTATTCGGGTATGTTTTATATTATGTATTGTTTATTGAATGTTTGGTGAATGGAAGATTTATGTTTAGTTCTACTATTTTTCAATCTGTCTTATCTTATTAATTAAAAATTTTCAAAAAATAACTTACTTAAACTACTCCAACTTTCAATTCAACAACTTCCAAATCCTCAAATGGCACTAACTTTATGTAATTGTTTCCTTCCACTATTCTGCTGTCGATATTCTTTGTAAAGGACCCTTTTTCAGTCTCCACAGTTTCAAAATTACCGTTTATATCGAGCTTTAATCTCTTTTCTTTTTTGTCGTCTATAAACTTTATTGTCAATTCTGCATCTTCATCTGTATTCCTAATTTTTTTAAATATGCTTTCGTTAATTTCGAAGAAGTATGTTTTGGTAGTCGGCTCTTTAAACTCCAGCGATATTTTAATCTGCTCAACGCTGTAGCTGCCTTTATTTGTCTTGAATACAATGTTGTTTTCATCCTCATTCAAGACGCTTTTTGGCAGGCTCTGCTTATATGCGTTGTCGCAAACAGGCACTGAGGAAAATAGCTTTTTGTCGTTAATAAATATGTCCAAAGCTCCAACATCGTTCACATTCCCGCAGTAGGGTATAAATTTGAGGGTTGCTTTGTCCATGTTTTTAAGCTCTGGCTCGCTTAATGTAAAGAGGTTGGTGCTTTGCTGCCTGGTTGCATCTGTTATGTCTCCAATTATTTTGGCATTCTCCAAGCTGTATTCATTTGTTGTCCAAAATCTGGCTCCAACAGAAGAAACGCTGAACTCCAAGAAATTTGCTTTTTTGAGCAAGGATTTATCCAGCTTTACAGGCTCTATAACTTCGCTTGCCAGCTCATTTTCAAAAATAACGGCGTCATTCAGCTTTATTGTCAAAATGCCTTTCCTTTTCTTTGCTGTAAACGAAACAACTACATTATCTGTATTTTCATGATTCTCAAGCTCAAAATTAAATTTTTTTGTTTTTTTATCAAACCACCCATTCCTTACTATAAATGGGTTTATCTTTTCCAATTCTTTTGCATTTGTTGTCTCAACCAAAAATATATTCGGAATGCTTTTCTCATCTTCCAAGTTTTTGGATGTGGTTAGCAACCCTGGAAAAGATTTTAGCAGCATATCTGATTCCTTCTCGCCTTTTGCAGTCTTTGATTTTTCCTCTCCAACAAGTTTTTCTCTTTCAGATGCTGGCAAAAATATGATGTAAAGAATGATCAGCCCAGCGATAATTGCAACTAATACAGCAGCATTTATCCCGCTTTGAGCCTTCTTCTGCATTATGACACCTTTTTGGATATAAACTCATAACTACTCTCAAGAAATTAACATAAACATATTTAAATGTTTTTATTTTAGCATTCTCATGAAACTGCTCTACTCCAACCTTAAAAAAGGTGAAGTGAAAGTGCTAACCCAAAATCTGGATGACTTGTGGTATTTATCTTCAATCATAGAGCCAAAGGACATGGTCAAAAGCAGGACTCTGAGGAAGATTAAACTCCAGTCTAACGATGAAAGAGCAAAGGAGGCAACAAAAAAACCCATTTTCTTAAAGCTGGAGGTTGAAAAGGTTGAGTTTAGCAAATATGCAAGCGTATTGCGAATCTTGGGAGTTATAAAAGAAGCACCTGAAGAAATTCCATTGGGTGAGCATCACACATTCAATGTGGATGACAACACAGCGATAGCTATTACCAAAAGGCATTGGCTCAAGTACCAGCTGGATAAGCTTAAAGAGGCTTGCTCAGAACAAAAATCTTCTTTACTTATATGTGTGCATGACAGGGAAGAGGCTTATTTTGCCTTATTCAAAAAGTATGGCTATGAAATCCTCACCCATTTCAAGGGAGAGGTGCAAAAAAAAATTGAAGAAAACATAAAGAAAGAAAACTTTTATGGAATAGTAATAAACAAAATACAGGAGTATGCTGAAAGATACAAAATAAAGCAGGTGATAATAGCATCACCGGCATTCTGGAAGGAAGATTTAATGAAAGAGCTCAAAGATGGCGAATTAAGGAAAAAAATAATTTTGGCAACCTGCTCTTCAGCGACCAAAAATGGAATAGAGGAAGTTATAAAAAGACCAGAAGTTAAGGAAGCATTAAAGCAGGAAAGAGCGGCAAAAGAAATCAACAGGGTTGAGGAATTATTGGCGGAAATTGCAAAAAACAATCTTGCAGTGTACGGCTTGAAAGAAACTGAAAATGCAGCAATGATTGGCGCTGTAAAAGAGCTTTTAATAACCGACACTTTTCTGCAAAAATCAAGAAATGAAAATTTTTATAGTGTAATAGAAAACTTAATGAAAATGATCGAAAAAACAAGAGGAGAAGTTGAAATCATAAGCTCTGAGCATGATGGCGGCAGGAAGCTGGATGGGTTAGGAGGAATTGCTGCATTGCTGAGGTTTAAGGTGAGGTATTGAAAATCAATTCTGAAAAAAGTAATTCATTGCAATAACCAATAAAAATATAAACAACACTAATTCTTGATTGCTTTAAAAAGAGGTTCAAGTGCCAAACTATATCACTTCCATTCTAAAAGAGAATAGAATATTCTATCCGTCTGAGGAACTTAGCAGGAATTCCTACATCAAAAATATGCAGCAGTACTCAAAGCTGTACAAAAAATCGATTGAAAACCCTGAGGCATTCTGGGCAGAAAAAGCAGAGCAGTTAGATTGGTATAAGAAATGGGACATTGTATTAAGGAATGATCAAGGCTTTTTCAAGTGGTTTGAAGGCGGCTATCTAAATGTGTGCCACAATTGCCTGGATAAAAACATAAAATCAGGAAAAAAAGATAAAATTGCCTTGATTTGGGAGCCAGAGACTGGCGAACATAAAACCTATACTTATGACCAATTGTTGAAAGAGGTATGCAAGTTTGCAAATGTTTTAAAGAAAAAAGGGGTTTGCAGAGGCCATATTGTTGAAATATATCTGCCGATGATTCCAGAGTTGCCAATTGCGATGCTGGCTTGCGCTAGAATTGGGGCAATCCATTCTGTTGTGTTTGCCGGGTTCAGCTCTGATGCTTTAAAGGATAGAATACAAGATTCTAAAGCAGAGTTATTGATAACAGCTGATGGCAGCTTCAGAAACGGAAAGATATTCCCATTAAAGAACAATGCAGATTCGGCATTGAAGGAATGCCCAACGATCAAGAATGTTATTGTTGTTAAAAGAGCAAATAATAGTGTTAACATGTCAGAGGAAAGGGATTACTGGTGGCATCAATTAATAAATGAGGAGGGCATACAAGACTTTTGTGATCCTGAGAGCATGCATTCTGAAGAATCTTTGTTTATTCTTTATACAAGCGGAACAACAGGCAAGCCAAAAGGAATTTTACACACACAAGCAGGTTACCTGCTTTATACTTATCAAACCTTCAAATGGATTTTTGATATTAGGGATAAGGACATTTATTTCTGCACTGCCGATATTGGATGGATAACAGGGCATAGCTATATTGTTTACGGGCCATTATCTAATGGTGCAAGTGTTGTTATGTTTGAAGGCTCGCCTACATTTCCAAAGCCGGATAGATTTTGGAGGATTATTGACAAATTCAAGGTTACAATTTTTTACACTGCTCCTACTGCTATAAGGGCTCTGGCAAAGGAAGGGGATGATTGGCCAAGCAAGTGCAATTTAACCAGCTTGAGGCTGCTTGGCACAGTCGGAGAGCCAATAAATCCGGAAGCTTGGATGTGGTACTATAATGTGATTGGGAAAAAAAGGTGCCCAGTACTCGATACATGGTGGCAGACTGAAACTGGCGGCATATTAATATCGCCGTTGCCAGGAGCAACCCCCCTAAAGCCAGGCTCTGCGACTAAACCATTTTTTGGTATAGTTGCAGATATCTTAAGGGAAGATGGGACTAAATCAAATGAAAATGAAGGTGGTTACTTGGTCATTAAAAGCCCATGGCCGGGCATGCTTAGGACAATTTGGGGCGACCCGCAAAGATACAAAAATGCCTATTTTGAAAAATTTGGAGTATACCTCACAGGGGACAGCGCCAAAATGGATGAAGATGGCTATTTTTGGATTATGGGCAGGCTTGATGATGTTATAAAGGTAGCTGGCCATCGCATTGGAACAGCAGAGGTTGAAAGCTCTTTAGTCAGCCATAGCTCAGTTTCAGAGGCAGCTGTTGTGCCATTTCCGCATGAAATTAAGGGACAAGCCATTTATGCATTTGTAGTTTTAAAAAAGAGCGTTAAAAAAAGCAAAAGCCTCAAAGAAGAATTGCAAAAGCATGTTGCTGAGCATGTTGGGCCCATTGCAAAGCCAGACAAAATACAGTTTGCTGATGATTTACCAAAAACAAGAAGCGGCAAGATTATGAGGCGAATATTAAAGGCGATTGCAGAAGGCAGTACAGAGTATGGCAACATAATGACTTTGGCTGAACCCGGTGTTGTTGAAGTTCTGGCTAAGAATAGAGTAAAATGATTGGTTAAACCCAATAAAATTCTTACTTTTTCTTTTTTCTGGGTTTCCTTAACTTTTGGAAATTGGGGCGACAAAACAACAATCTTAAATATAAGGTTTGAACCATTGATAAAAACGATGGAAAATAAAACCAAGGGAAAATTGAGTGTTATTTTTGGGATTCTTGGAATTATTATTCTCCCAATTATATTTGGTCCATTAGCGGTATACTTCGGATACAAGACAAAAAAAGCTGGATTGAAAAAATTAGGAAATATTGGAATTGTTTTTGGTATTGTTTCTTTGGTATTAATGATTTTTTCTTCAATTATAAACAAATTTATTTTATTTCCCCTATTGGGCTCTTTTTTGAATACATCACATCCAGTCGTGGCTTTTGTTTCGGAAAGCATGACACATGACGAAAACTTTGACGATTGGTGGACCAATGCTGGAAATTGGTATTCAAATGCAGGAATCGATAAGAATAAATTTTCTATTTTCCCTTACAAAAATGGTATCAATAAAGGAGATTTGTTAATTATAAAAGGAGCAAATTATGATGAAATACAAATCGGAGATTTAATTGTATTTTGGAGTACTAGAAAAGACCCTATAATGCATAGAGTAACTAAAAAATGGGAGGAAAATGAAATTCAATATTTTGAGACAAAAGGTGATAACCACAAGACCAATCCGATACCGATAAGAAGTGCAATACTTGATGAAACAAAAATATCTTATGATCAAGTGATTGGGAGAGTGTCCAAAACAATCCCAAAAATCGGTTGGGTTAAGATAAAATATGCAGAAATGCTTAATTCTTAACTATCAAGTATACAAAATTAACGGCATTATCACTTACCGCCAATATCCTTTGCATGAATTGGTTTAATCAATATCCCGTCTGGCTTTTTCTCGAATACCCCATAATCTCCAGGCTTAATCTTATAGTCTTTTAATACATCAGACGGGAATCTCATAACCATAGAATCTCCTAAAGTTCCAAATTTTCTGACCATCTTTCTTTTTCCAGTCTTTATATCAAACTTTATCAATTCACTTGAAGTAAAATACTCTTCACCGCAGTTAGGGCATTTTAAACAATCTAAAGTAACACCTTCCTTTACACTTTTAGCTACCTTGACATCTATTCCACACTTATAGCAGGTTTTCATAAATTTTTTCATTTTCTTTTTCCCTCCGTTTTTTTGGTTGTTGGTTTGATATGAATCAAAATAATATTTTCATGCTCAACATATGATAAGCACAAATACTTTCTTCTGAACGGATAAAATACGTTGTATTTGTTCTGGTTTTTGGACACTAAAACATGCTCACCTTCATCAAGCACATTTAACACAAATTCCATGGGCTTCTTTAGCTTATCAAACTCTTCTTTAAAATGCCAAGTGAATACCAATAGCTTTCCCTTCCAGCGCAAATCTTCAAAATATATCTTTATCACCTAATAGATATCTTTTATTATATATAGATATTTATAAACTTTTCGATATTTTTGTCGTGTGGCATGATTCCGAGAAAAAATTATAGCTTATGCTAATATACATAAACATTTTATTGAATATCTTTCAATTTTTGGTAAGACCAAAATTTCAGTTTTGCTTCATGGTACATATTCCTTATTTTGTGGCTTTTAACCGATTCACCAAATATACCCTTAACTCCAGAGAATATTCCTTCGGTTGAAGGCCATCTCATGCCATAATCTTTTTCTTCTGCCCATCCCCTGTACCCAATGCTTTTGTAGAGTCTGACCTCTCTTGGCCTTGCGCCAATACCTTCGTCATTTGCATTCTCCCTGATTTTTATCCCTGCTTCAATGCCCAGCTCGTCGCATAAATCAAAAGTGTCTTCACAATCATGCAGTCCATCCATCAAAGCCTTCTTGATGTTTTTGCTGTTTTTTCTGAGCATTCCTCTAGCTGATGCTCTCTCATCCAGATTTTCATTTCCTATCCTTATGTCGACAATGTTGCCTTTAATATCCCCTAATATTACGACTTTTATCCATCCCCTTCTTATATTCCATGCTTCCCTTACCCAATCACCTCTGTTGCCCACTTTATTCCTGAGCCATCTGCTCCAACAATTAATTCATTTGATTTTGCATCAAATGAGACTGGCAAAGCCAGCATCCTTCTCCGTATTTGACTAAAGCATATCACAGGGAAATTGTTTAATCTTTTCGAGAGTGCTCTTATTATTCCTTCAAGCGCCCTATAATCAAACCCTTTGCTTTTTAGTACGGCAAGGAAATCTATTAAAGAGTTAGGATAAAGAAATGGCTCTCCAACTTTGCCAAAGTTTGCCTCTTTTATTTCCTCAAGCCATGTCTCTAAGAAACGGGGATTAATATAATATTTACCCCTTTTGATGAGCCGATTATTGTAGTCTTTCCAGTTTCTTTTATCTATGTACTTCTTGCCCCATCGCTTCTTTTTCGGCATAAAAAGAGCAAAAAGTTTATATATGTATAAACTTTTCTATTTTGTGTGGTGAGAATTATGACTAAAATGAGCATATTAAGCAGGAAATTAAGAATTGAAGAGGAAATTGAAGCAATAATTGATGGGGTTGTAAAGCCACTTGGAAATGGGGCGATGGTTATTGCTTCTAAGAAGTATATTGGCAAGAAGGCTTATGTTATAGTGAGGAAAAGAAGATAATCATGCCACACGGCACCAAAACCAAAATGTTTATTAACATGATCAATTAATTTTAAAGTGTAATTTGTAATTATAAAATATAAAAAAACCTGTAAAAATACCGGCTTGAATTATGAAAATAATTAAACCAACTCTTGTTTTTGCTGATGCTATATTTATTAGCTCATTGATTGTTGGCCTTGCAGAAGTGTTCATTTTTCAGAATTATGATCCTAAGTTTAATCAATGCCTTCCATGCGCAGTGGAGCTAGAACTTTTGGGTAGTCTATTTATTACAATTATAGGTGCGGCAGTATTTTTAGCTACGACTTTTACGCTTGGTCATCTGCGTGGCACTCATCTAGTTCCCATTGATAAACTCAAGTTAATTTTAATTCTCGGGATTCTATATCCATTTGTCCTCATATTACTTGATAAAGTGCTAAATTTTATTGCGCCAGGGATACCAGTCTGGGTAACGTTGATACTATGGATATACTTAATAGCTATGCCAATGCTGTCTGTCGTACTGATAGCAAGACATGAGAAAGCACACGCATAAATTTTATCTTCAAAGAAAATTGAAATTGCTGCAAGAGAAAAAATACATTTTTTTAAATAACTGCAATATTTTCCAAGTCCTCACAATTAGAGACCTTTTATATTCTTTCAAAGCAAATCTTCATCTCCGCTACTTAGGTAATCTACACTTTCTGCACACTCGAGAAATTTGTTATCTTTTTCATCTCCGCAAACTTTGATGTTAAATTTTGGAACAATAACCAAATGAGAAAGTGAAACAATTTTCTGCATATTCCGGTCTGGCGTTAAGTTAGCTTTCATCACAAATTCGGCTTTGAAAACGGCAACCCAAAAATTCTAGTCCCGTTTATCCAAGTTTATTGATAAGAGAATTTTACTTTTCGGAACGAAATTTGCCAGCTCTTCGTAAACTGGCGACTATTATAACAGGAATGCTGTATGTTAAATCAAATCCTAACCCTTTTTCCGTTCTGCATAAGGTGAATATTTTGGCCTTTTTTGTAGCCCATTTCAATTGCTAAATCAGCCAAGGCAGAGGTCATTTTAAGCTCGCCATGGGCTGGAATTATATGCTCTGGCTTAACCAAGTTTATCAAATCCCTTAAATCCTCTCTTGCTGCATGGCCGCTTTGATGTATGTCTTTGAATATTCTGGCATTACAATTCCTCAAATCGGATTCAAGCCTTTCCCTATTGGCAATGTTTGTTGGAGTAGGTATTGTCTTGCACGAAAAAATGATATGATCTTCAGGCATAAAATTAAATTTCAATTCGCCATTCATCATTTTTGCAAGTGTTGACTTTGGCTCGCCCTGATGGCCTGTAACCACCATCAAGTATCTGCCTCTTTCTTTTGCAATTTTTTTCAGCTTTTTTTTGATCTGGGCACTGAACCTTAATATCTCTACTTTGCTGCTGAAGTTTGCTATTCCCGTGCTTTCTGCGGCCCTTACATATCTTGACATGGAACGGCCCATAAATACAATTCTTCTGCCCATTTTTTGGCCAAATTCTACTATTGACTTGAGCCTTGCTATGTGCGACGAAAATGTCGTAACAACAACATGCTTATTTTTTGCGTCAATCCCCAGCATAACTTCCTTTAGCATTTCTTTTGCAATAGACTCTGACGGCATTTTTCGTGCGTCGGCAGCATACGTTGAATCGCAAATCAGGGCAAGTACTTTTTGTTTGCCTAATTCCTCTAATCTCTTAAAATTTGGCTTTTTGCCAAGTGTAGGGAAAAGGTCAAACTTGAAGTCATTTGCATAAAGGATTACTCCATTTTTTGTGTGCAAAGCAATCATTACAGTATGAGGTGTTGAATGAGTTGCGTGCACAAATTCAATTTTTACATTGCTTGATGCCTGAAACATAGAATTTGCTGACATGCTTCTTATTTTGTTGTTGAGGCCAATTTTGTCTTCTGTCAGGATTCCTTTTAGCACTTCTGATGTAAATGGGGTGCACATTATTGGCGCTTTAAAATTGTTTGCAAGATAGGGAATTGCTCCCAAATGGTCAAGATGCGCGTGAGTTGGCATAATTATATTTACCTTTCCTTTCCAGTCATCAATGGCGGAAATATCCGGAACTGCGCCTCCCGACATCAACTCTCTTGGGTCAGCAACTACTATATCCTCGTCTTTAGTGTATTTGATGTAGTTTTCAAGGTGAATCCCAAGGTCAAGAATGTAGACTTCATCATCAATTCTGACGGCAGTAGAGTTTTTTCCAACCTCATTATAGCCGCCAATTGTGCAGATTTCAATCATTGTCTCTTGAAATTAGAGGGGAGTTTAAAAAGGTTTGTGGGAAAAAATTGTATAAATTAACTTTTTGCTTTCTCAAAAAAGGAAATTAACAAAGATGAAATGATAGAAGCTGAGCTTTCCACTGGTGTTGCGTAGCACACCAGTGGGGTAAAAATT
>JBBSVT010000065.1:0-13009 GCA_038046685.1 Nanobdellota archaeon | reverse complement strand
GCGGGCATTTTAAATTACAGATATTTGTAGGCTCTATCATTAATATAATAGGATATCCTTTTGGAGCAACATCTTTCTTAATATAAAAGGCATAGCAATTCCTAATAGTATTCAATATTCTTTTGATTGTAATCTGCCTATGCTTAATCATATGCAGAAGAATACGTACTGTGTCTTTTCTGCCCATTCTAATCTTCTAGCTTAATAACTTTTCACCTAGCTCTAAATGTAATTCATTGAATTTATAAATCTTTTGATAAAAAGATAAAAAGTTATACACGAAGATTCCTCTCGTTTGACATTTTCTACTTAATATCTTAACAGATGTAACCTGTCATAAATAAAGAATCTAAACACAAAAAATGCTGCAGTCAGAAAAGCGGATCCAAAAGCTGCTGAAAGCCCAATTACCTCAACAAGCAACCACACAAAAACGACGTTTAAGACATAAAATATTCCCAGAACAAGCATGTAACTAAAGATTCTGTTTTTCATCATTCCGGACATTACATAAGAATAAAATTTTAGCATCGTCAATGCACCGATTATTATGATTGAATATCTCAATGTCGGCTTATTCAATAAGTCAATAAATATCCAAAGAAAAAATATCTCAAGCAAGGAAAAAATTGAGCCTATAACAGTATATTTCTGAAAATTTGTACGATAACTCTTAAACTTTTTATCTACGAATATTTTCATTTTGATAATTTCACAATGTCCTATTTTTTGATTCAATATAGGATATAGTGGCTCTTTTTGAGTTTGTGAATTGACCATTTTTTAAGACAATTTTGTCCCTTTCAACCCACCAATTTGCAATCTCACAAGGCGTGGTGATCCATCCATCATCGAATCTTGTCAGGTATTTTAATATCCTCTCGTAAACATCCAAATACTTGTCATTTCCAAAAATATGGGAGTCTGGATGGGTTAGCAATACAACAGCACCATTGATTTGTCTTATAAAGTCAACCTTATCCTTCCAAATATTGAAAATTTCGTTTTTGGTCTTGTTAAGGCGCATCAACCTATAATCTTGAGGAAGTGTTACGGGAATTTCCACCATATTTTTTATAAAGAATGGGAACACGGTGGATGTTCCGCTTCTAATGGCTACTGGCGAGTATATGTCAGTGTCGCATGTGGATGAATCATATTGAAAATAATTCGACAATAGCTCAAGAAACTCTTTATTTCTTAGTAACGATTCAGATCTAAATCCCTTAATATCGAATTCCTGCATAATTTTGGATGCACTCATTATCCTTTCTATTATTTCACCTTTTTTTAAAAATGGAGTTTTGTTATCGTGATTGTAGCCGTGCAGCCCGATTTCACAACACTCATCCTTTAACTTTCTCAATTTTTCTCTGTTTATTCTGTATTTGTTGCTTAATACATTCCAGCAGGAGTTTATACTATATTTTTTCTCTATATCCCTTATTTTATCAATATTGTTAAATGATGATTCTGTATCGCAATCATGGGTAACAGCTATTGCAAACTTTTTTTTATATGGCCAGAAAGAAACGTGCGGGATTCTCTTCCTAAGCAAGAGAGATACGGATTTTATGTACAAATATCTTATCAGTTCAACACTTTTTTCAACAGGCCATTCCGGCCATTTTGGATCGGTTTTCAGCTTCAAAACTATATCAAATAAGAAATTCCTTAAAGAGATAGGAATCTTTGTATAGTTTATTGGCAGTCTGCTATGAAAAGGAGGATTCTGCTGGTAATATCTCTCATAAATTAAATTTTTTATTATTCTTTCAAAATTATTAATGTTGATATTATATTTTTCAATACTTAAAAAATTAAAGCTGCCTTTTTCAGTCTCGATAACACAATCAGAAAGATTTCCATCATCAGCATAACCATTTACAAGCACTCTTGTTTTATTGTCAGCCCACTCAGGTTGCAGATCTTTGTTATTTATGCCTATTACCACTATTTCTTTTCTATTCTTAAAGTCTGGGATATTCTTAATCCCAGCTTGTTTCTCAAGTCCTTCTTCTATTTTCCAGTGATTAGTCAGCATTTTATTCTTAGAAATATTCCGTTAGGTTCATTTTTTCTTATTTATGCTTTCTCTTATTGACACCAAAAATTCAGCAAGAAATCCAAGAGCGAATAGTTGTATTCCTGAAAGAATAAATAAAACCACAAGAAAAAGCAACGGCATCCTAGGTATTAAAGGTTTGCCTAAAATTTTTATGAATGCTAAGTATGCGCCCCCAATAGAGCCAAGCACCAAAAAAATCATTCCAAAAGAGCCAAATACGAACATCGGTTTTCTTGAAAATGATAAAAGAAACCGGATGGCTATTAAATCAAAAAATCCGCCTGGCAGCCTCATTAAGCCGAATTTGCCAAATTTTGATTTGCCTTTTTTTCTGGGATGGAATTTTGTGCTGACTTCCTTGATTTTGTAGCCTTTATCGGCAACAAAAATAACGAGGAAACGATGCCAATCAGATCTTAATTCAAGGTCACTTATCACTTCTTTCTTGAAGGCCTTAATCCATCCAAGGTCGTGCACAGGCACTTTGAATATCAGTGAAGCCATCATATTAAAAATAAAAGAGGTTGTGCTTTTTATAGTATTAAGCCTGCTGCCTTCGCGCTTTCCAACAGCCATGTCATACCCTTCATCCAGTGGCTTGAGAAGTATAGGTATGTCTTCTTCTGGGTCTGATTCCAAGTCAGATGGCAAAAAGACAATTATATCCTCTTTGGCATTATTAAATCCAATCCATGCAGCGCCAGTCAGCCCAATGTTTTTTCTATTGTTTATCAATCTTACAAGAGGCTCTTTTTTTGCTATGTTTTGTGCAATAACCCCAGTTTTGTCTGTGCTGCCGTCATTAACAATTATTATTTCTCCCTTTAGATTATTATCTTTGAATGCCCTAATGGTTTTTCCTACAAATAAGCTTATGCATTCTTCCTCGTTATAAGCTGGAGCAACAACAGATATTCTTTTCATAATTTCAGTAATATAACTCTAAATTAATTATAAATCTTTCTAAAATCCTTTTTACTAGCAAAAACATGAGTTAAATATTTCCTGCTTTCATCGAAACGCCCGAAAAGTTTATAAATGCCCATTTAGTTTAGAGCTCTGATTATTATGGCTAAAGATGCAGTATTCATATATCCGCCAATAAGATTTGGCTCTACTGAAAGTTTTACTTACCCGCCTATGGGGATTATCTACATAGCAACATATGCAAAGAAAATGGGGCTTTCGGTAAAATTTATTGATTCTCTCATAGAAGGTGGGACGAAAGAAGAGATAGTAGCAAGCATTTTAAACGAACATCCTAAAATAGTCTGTTTTAGCACTATGACGTGCCAAATACATACAGCTCTGAAGCTTGCTACAGAGATCAAGGAGACCAACAAGAATATAAAAATAGTTTTTGGCGGCTCACACATCTCATCTACAAAGGAAGAGTTATTTCACTTTACAAAAGATGTTGATTACCTGATGTATGGAGAAGCGGAAAAGTCTTTCTATGAATTATATAACAGTAAAAGCGATGAGGATCTCTCAAAAATAAGCGGGTTGATTTACAGGGCTGGAGACACTATAAAAATAAATCCAAATGCACCAATACAGGATTTGGACGAATTGCCATTTCCAGATTTAGGTTTAACAAAACTTTATGCTTACAACGGTTATTATGTGAAAACCCTTCCAGTAGCAACTATAATGGGAACAAGGGGATGCCCGTTCAGATGCACTTTCTGTGACCAGTTTGCTACAATGGGCAGAGAATTCAGGTTTAGAAGTCCAAAAAATATTGTAGACGAGATTGAGTTTAACCACAACACTTTCAGTGTTAGAGATTTTGTATTCAAGGATAGCACTTTCACTTGCAAGAAAGAATGGGTTTATGATATTTGTAAGGAAATAATAAATAGAGGCATCAAAATAAATTGGTCTTGCAATACCAGGGTTAGCATGGTGGATGCTTCGCTTCTTAAGGCAATGAAAGACGCAGGGTGCTACATGATTGCGTTTGGTATAGAAGCAGGAGCGCAGCATGTTTTGAATCTGATGAAAAAAGGGACAACTGTTCAGCAGGCTTACACAGCAACGAGGCTTTGCAAAGAAGCGGGAATTGAAGCAACAGGATATTTTATGATAGGAAATCCTGGAGAATCAGAAGAGGACGCACTAAAAACAATACAGCTGTCAAAGGAAATCGATTTGGATTATGCCACTTTTGGAGTTACAATAGCGTATCCCAATACAGAGATTTACCACTGGGCGCTTCAAAATAATTGTTTAAGCGACAGGCAATGGTACATGAAGGAATCAGATACAGATATAGTGGGCACAAGAGAAATAAACGGAGGGGCACTTGACAGGGAAGATTTCCCAGTTCAAAGGCAAATTGAGTTGTGTAAAAAAGCCAATAAGGAGTTTTATTTCAGACCATCGTACATTATAAAAAAAGTGGGTAAGATAAGAAGTTTTAGTGACATTACAAGAAATTTAAGGGCCGCTGCTGAAATTATCTAAATCATATTAAGTAAATTTTTTAATATTAGATATCTTCTGAAAAACAAATCATCCAATATTAAGGCTAAAACAAATGAAGATTGCAGTTGTTGGGGGCGGAATTTTCGGCGTATCGGCAGCATGGACACTTGCCAAAAATAACCATTCTGTCGATTTGTATGAAAAGGAAAAAGATATCCTTTTGGCTGCTTCTGGAATAAACCAGTATAGGATCCATAGGGGGTATCATTATCCGCGAAGCAAGGAGACGGCATTGTTATCCATAGAAGGTGAAAAAAGCTTCGCAAGAGAGTATTCTGACGCATTGCTGGGAAATAATGTAGTCCATTACTACAGCATTGCAAAGGAAGGCAGCCTTGTTACAGCAGACCAATGCTTAAAATTCTGGGACGAGTGCAAACTCAAATATGAAGAAGCAGATATAGGCATTATAAACAAAGAAAAAATAGCATTAACTGTTAAGGTAGAGGAAGACATCTTTGACCCTGCGGCTCTAAAAGAAATCTGCTGGAATAAATTAAAAAAATATAACGTGAATGTTCATCTAAAAACAGAGGCTAATGAAGATGAACTCAAGCGCTATGATTTGGCTGTTATTGCGACATATTCTATGAATAATTCTCTGCTAAGCCATTATCCAGAGGCTCAAAAGGATTACCAATTCGAGTTGTGCGAAAAACCTGTACTTAAGCTGCCTAAACAATTCAATAATAAAAGCATAGTTGTAATAGATGGTCCATTCACATGTATAGCTCCATTTGGAAGGACAGGATTTTTTGTTATGGGGCATGTTGTGCATGCTATTCACAGCTCAAACACTGGTAAGCTTCCATTGGTGCCAAAGAAATTCAAAGAGCTACTGAATAATGGCGTCATAAAAAACCCAAAAATCACCAACATCAAGAAATTTATTGAGGCAGGTTCAGAATTCATCCCAGATGTGAAGTATGCAGAACACATAGGCTCGATGTTTACCGTCAGGACAGTTCCCCCATATAGAGAATATGACGATGCACGTCCAACCCTTGTCGAGAGAATCAGCCAAAATATGGTTGTTGTATTTTCAGGAAAAATTGGCACATGCATCGATGCAGCAGAGCAGGTCCTTAGAATAGCTGACAGTATAAGAAACAAATAAATAATATAATGGAGCTTAAAGAATATAATGGAGCTTAAAGATGAAAAAATTACCTTTGGTTGACTTAAAAAGTCAGAATAGACTGCTTAAAAATGAAATAAACAATGCTTTGAATAATACCATAGATGGCGCAAATTTCATCTTGGGCGAAGAGATTAAGAAGTTTGAGAAAAATTATGCAAAATTCTGCGGAGCAAGGCACTGCATATCCCTGAGCTCAGGAACATCTGCTTTGGAGCTCGCATTAAAAGTATCTGGCATTATGCCAGGAGACGAAGTTATTACCGTTCCAAACACCTTTATAGCCAATGCTGAAGCCATTATTGGTGTAGGAGCAAAGCCAATTTTTTGCGAGATTGACAAGCAAACATTTAACATCGATACAGATTTGCTGAAAACCTTAATAACAAAGAACACAAGGGCAATTATGCCTGTTGATTTGTATGGCCATCCTTGCGATTTAGACCCTATAATGGAGCTAGCTGCAAAGCATAACCTAATAGTGGTGGATGATGCCTGCCAAGCCCACGGCGCAAAATACAAAGGCAAGGTAATTGGCGGAGTCGCTCATTCAACTGCATTCAGTTTTTATCCTGGAAAAAACCTAGGCGCTTTTGGAGATGCTGGGTGTTTAACTACAAATGATGACGAATTTGCGGTTAAAACCAAATCGCTCCGAAATCACGGCAGACTAAATGATGAGAAGTATAAGCATGGCCTAATAGGCAGTAACTACCGTATGGATGAACTGCAAGCTGCTATACTAAATGTGAAGTTAAAGTACTTAGAAGGATGGGTTAATGCCAGAAGAAAAGTTGCCTCAAAGTACAGAGAGTACATATCTGCCAAAGATGTCAAGCATCCAACAGAAGCCATTTATGCCAAGCACGCATATCATTTATATGTTATCAGGATAAAAAAAAGGGACGAATTAAGAAAGTTCTTAAATTCTAATGGCATTTCAACAGGAATACACTATCCCCTGCCTTTGCACCTGCAACCCTCGCTTGAGTTTTTGGGCTACAAGAAAAATAACTTTAAGATTACTGAAGAGTATGCCAACACAATTTTATCCTTGCCTATTTACCCAGAGCTGACAGATGATGACATTAGCTATGTATCAAATAAAATAAATGATTTTTTTAACGACAAATGAGCCAAATAATAAAAAACTGCAGGATTGGCAAAAATACAAAAATATGGGATTTTTCCAATTTATACGGATGCGATGTTGGTGACGATTGCATGATAGGCTCTTTTGTTGAGGTCCAGAAAGGAGTTAAGATAGGAAATAATGTTAGAATCCAAAGCCATACTTTTATATGTGAAGGCGTTACAATTAAAGATGATGTTTTTGTTGGACACGGAGTGATGTTTACTAATGTGAAACGCCCTTCAATGAAGACTTATCCTAATAAGCCTTTACTAAAGACAACAGTCGAAGAAGGCGCTATAATCGGATCCAATGCAACAATATTGCCTGTCAGAATCGGCAAGAACTCAATAATCGGGGCAGGATCTGTTGTCACAAAAAACGTTCCTGCAAATAAAACAGTTGCTGGAAATCCCGCTAGAGTTATGAAATAAATTATATTATCACTCGAGGTTAAAAGCAATAATTTTTAAACCACATTTCTTCCTGTATAAACTGCATGTTAGCGTTATAATGATGAAAAAACTTTCCATAATTATTCCGGCATATAATGAGATTAAGACGATAGAAGCTATATTACGCAAGGTCAAAAAAGTGGATTTGGGAGAGATAGAAAAAGAGATAGTGATAGTGGATGATGCCTCTACTGATGGAACAGCCCAAATCTTAAAAAAAATCAGGAATAGTTCTATTAAAATACTTCATCATTCCAAGAACATGGGAAAGGGTGCAGCTATTAAGACAGGGCTAAAGCAGGCTACTGGAAATATAATCTTAATACAAGACGCTGACCTCGAGTATGATCCAAAAGACTATAAAAAATTGATTGATCCAATCTGTGAAGGAAAAGCTGATGTTGTTTATGGTTCTCGTCTTCTCGGACAAAGGCCCACATACTCAAAATTTGCTTATTATGCTGCAGGCAGATCATTAACTATGCTTACCAACATTCTTTATGGAGCAAATATAACAGATGAGCCCTGCGGTTACAAGGTTTTCAAGGCAGATATAATAAAGAGTATTCCTCTTAAATGCAAGGGCTTTGAATTCTGTCCTGAAATAACTGCGAAGATCTCTAAGAGGCAAATCAAGATATTTGAAGTCCCTACATCTTATATGCCAAGGTCAAGAGAAGAGGGTAAAAAGATAAAATTCAAGGATTGGCTGATTGCAGTATACACCTTGATTAGGTACAGGTTCAGAGACTAGATACATAATTTGAAAAAAGTTTAGCGTCTTGCAATTACTAAGCCTTGGTAGTGCTTGATGCTTTTCAAAATGCACCTAAATCCTGATTTAGACAAGTGGTATACGAGATTTTTTGTGTTGTATGAACTATTGCATATTCCGAAATATTTTGGCGAATGATATTCTATGACCATCAATTGAATCCTCTTTAGGATTTTATGGCCGGTGTTAAGCAAAATATCATATTCAGCGCCTTCGCAATCCATTTTCACGAAAGAGCATTTCTTAATAGAATTATCTTTAAATATTTTTTCTAAGCTGATTGACGGCACTTTCTCAACTTTCAGATTAGACTCACTAAAATTGTACATGCTATTGGCAGCGGAATTTCTGCGGTTGACATGAATGGAAACTTCCTGATTGCTTGAAGACACCGCCTTATTAAAAGATTTTACATTGTTAACTTTGTTAAGCTTAATATTCTTCTTAAGAATAGAATAGTTAGCTGCTGAGGGCTCAAAACACAAAATCCTAGCTCTTGGGAGTATCTTTGCCGCAAACACTGAAAAACATCCTATGTGGCTTCCTATATCAAGAATAAATTCATCACAGTCTTTTATGGACTTTATCCGATAATCATCTCTTATGATGCACTCATAAGCCATTGATATATCTGCGCTTTTTGCAAAAAAATTTTTTGTCCTTATTAACAGCTTTATCCCATTGAGGTTAATCAAGGTTACCTCTTTATTTGTTGTCCAAAAACCAAGCCAAAAATTAAAAGGCCATGAATGCAAAGAATAAATCATAATCCTCGCCACTTCATATGCTTGTGTAGCGCTGCCGTACAATTTCATTAACATTTTCTTTGGTGAAAAACTAATCACTTCTTCCGTACATTCTTGTAAATTTTTGTATTTGTTTTTTTATTGTCATAGACCAACTCCAAGTTCTTTTTGCTTAAAACTGCCAACTCTTCCTTTGTCATTATGGATTGCGGCTCAAGTGCAAAATCCTGATTTATCCACACATAATCATAATTGTTAGAGTTGATGTCCTCTTCCGGAAATATTATTTTCCTATCGGTTCTGAAATGAATGCACTGACCTCCATTGAGGATGATGGCTTCTTTTTGAGTGTTAGCCTTAATCCAGTCAAAATCTCCTTTGTAGTCTCTCCACGTACTGGAAGCCAATTTAAATTTTATGACTTCAGCAGCAACGAATCCAGAAACCATAATTATTACGAATATTAAGAGTAATTTTCGTGATTTTTTAAATTTGTCCAATAGCTTGTCCATTCCAATTCCGTATATGAAAGCAAGGCCGAAAATCGCAGGCAAGACTATCCGTGATACGGCAGGCCTTACATTCAGCTCAAATAATAGAAGAAGTAAAGCGAATGATGCAAGAAATATGTAAATGAAGCCGTATCGCTTGTCTTTGCTGAATCCGAAAAACAATGGAAATACAAATATTAAAGTGGCAATAACAAATATGGATATTAACACCTTTATGTAAGGCACATCAAAAAAGAAGAAAGCTCTATAATGGCCGTCTGGGACACCAAAAAACCCAAGGTAGGTTATTATGTATGTATCTGGCCTTGCCAAATTACCCAGCCCAAAATTTGAGTAAGATTCCTGCTGCAAACCATTAAAAATAAAATTGAGAAATGGCCAGATTGGGTTCCCAAGCAAAAGCCAATTCCTTATGAACCATGGCATGCTCACTATTAATGGGACTATCGTGACATAAACAAGATTTTTTATCCTTTCTTTGGTGTTTTTGCTATGCCTGTATGCAAGAAACAGCAGAGTGGGAATCACAAATACTCCTGTAAATTTTGCCAATATTACAAGCCCTGCAGATATGCCGCTCAAGAAGAAACGCTGGTTAGCAGCAAAATAGATGCTTAAGATTACAAAGAACATGACTGTTGATTCAGGATAGCCTAAAATACTATAATCGATGCCTATGGGCAAAAATGACATAAAAAGAGTTGCATAAAAAGTTTGCTTGTCATCTAAAAACTTTTTGAATATCAGGTATGCTAACATTAAAGACAGGCTGCCAAACATAAAAGGAACAAGCTTCAGCCCAAACTCTCCCAAAAATTCATAGAAAAAAGCCGCAATTAAATGGAATAAAGGAGAAGGCCAAAAAGGCTCAAATTTTGACCTGCCTAAGCTTTCATCAAATGGAATCCTTAAATTGTCTGCCATAAATTTTGATGCTGAGAAATGCCAGCATGCATCGCCAGAAATAGTATGCATTAGGGTAAGCGCCAGCCTTAAAGCAATTGCTACCAATAACACCCCTATCGTAAGTTTTTTGTAATTAAACGGCTTCATTTTAATAATTTCACGATTGCATCTGCAAACTGATTAATATCCCCTTTTTCAACCAAAATACCTTTCTTAACTAATTCTGGATGAGGTCCAATGTTAAATGCAACAATCGGTTTGCCGCATGCCTGGGCCTCTGCTGCAGGAATATTAAAACCTTCCCATAAAGACGCAGTTGCATAGATATTGCATGCAGCGAAATAATAAGGCAATTCCTCGTCATCAACAAATCCGGCAAATATAACGTCAGTGTTGGCAATTTTCTTTAATTTTTTGAAATAGCTGTCGAAAGTCGGCTTGCCTACAACTAATAATTTCAGATTTGGAATCTTTTTTTTCGCAATATTAAATGACTCGAGCAGCAGGTGAATCCCCTTGTGAGGCGCGATTCTTCCAACATAAAGTATAACCTTATGATTTCTTAGACTGTACTTTCTCATTATCATACTGCCTTTTATTTTTTTGTTAAATCTCTTTTTGTCTATTTTATTGTAAATTACCTTGCTATCTAATCCAGAAACCTTTTTTAAATCGTTTTTTAGGTAATTGCTCACAGAATAAACTTCGTCAGCATTCCTTATTGTGAGGTTTGTCAAAAATGAGAAAATTCTCATGTATACCTTCTGCCATAAATTATCCAGCAACCCTGTTGTATTGACGCCATGATTGAAATAGATATACTTTATTTTGTACTTATTTCTAGCCAAATAAGCGAGCCAATTCATCGGATAAAAATGGCTTATTACGACATCATACTTTTTCAAATTTTTGTAGCGGGCAATCTTCATAAAATCCAAGAAGAAAAAAAGCCTGTATAATCTTTGCAAAAATGCATTTCTTGGCATCCCTAATATTTCTATTTTATAATTTCTTGGCTTTATCTGGGATTCCAATGCTATTACCGTGACTTTGTGCCCTTTTCTTGCGTAATCATCTGCCTGTTGCTGCACTACTCTATCGATCCCACTGTAGTAATTAAAGGTTGGAGTCAAAATTGCAATTTTCATGTCTGATACTTTTTTATTTCACCTCTTCAGTCTATATATTAAGATTAGCTTCGGCTATGGGTTATATTAATCCTAACAATTGCTTGGCCTTCAGCTTCATAACCATGAAATAGCCTGCAGCCAACTGGGGAATGCCAAGCTTCGACCTTCCTTTTTTTCTGTTAATAAATGTAATTGGAATTTCTTTTATTTTGAAACCCTTGAGATGAGTTTTGAACAAAATTTCCTGCACAATTGCAGGGCCTTTTGACTCAAGCTTTTCTACTTTTATGGCTTCAAGCACTTTTCTTTTGAAGCACCTAAATCCAGAGTTGCAGTCTTTGACTTTTAGCCCAAGCACCAGCCTTATGTATGAATTAGCAAAATGTGTTATAATCCTTCTTACCGCACTTCTTCCAATTTCCTCAGCCCCTTCAACCCTTCTTGAGCCAATAACCAAATCTGCTCTTTTTAATTCTTTAAGCATTGCAGGAATATGCCTTGGGTCATGAGACATATCGGCGTCCATCTCAATAATAACATCGGCATTATGTTTTAAGCAAAAAATAAAACCGTATCTTCCAGCAGAGCCTCTTCCTTTGCCTTTTTTCCTCAATAGGAGATAAACATTTCTAAATTTTTTTGAAATATCCTGAACTATTTTCCAAGTTCCATCAGGGCTATTGTCATCTACGACAACAATATTCAAGTTTTTTATCCTTAACTTTAGGATTCGGCTTATCAAATTCTTTATGTTTTCCTTTTCGTTGTACGTTGGGATAATAATGAAGATTTTCATCTAATATCTGGAATAGCATAACCATTTATAAATATAGTTTTATTTTATGACCAATAAACTTCAATTATCTTTAAATATAGATTGTAATCCCCTAAAAAATATGAAACTCCTGGCCTTTACAGATGTACATGGCTCTTTGCTCGCGTTAAAAAGAATTGAACAAAAAGCAAAAACTCAAAATCCGGATGTGATGATTTGCGCTGGCGATATCACAATTTTTGAGCATGGAATCATCAGTTTAATGAAAAGATTGGATAGATTAAATAAAAAAATCCTGATAATCCATGGCAATCATGAAAATAGCTCTACTTTTATTAAATGCTCAAAATTATTTAAAAATATTGTATTAATCCATAAAAATTATTTTATTGAAGACAATGCGCTGTTTTTGGGTTATGGCGGCGGAGGATTTTCTATTATTGATAAAGTGTTTGAAAAAGTTGTGCAGAATAAGTTTAAAAAAATAATAAAAGAAAATGAAGATAAAAAAATAATCCTAGTGACGCATGCCCCGCCATACAAAACCAAGCTTGATAAATTAGTCGGAGGGCATGCTGGGAACAAATCAATAAGAAATTTTATTGAAAAGAATAAAATTGACTTGCTGATTTGCGGGCATTTGCACGAGAATTTTGGGAAAGAAGACAAGATTGGAAAAACAAAGATAATAAATCCGGGACCGTTTGGAACGATCATTAGTGTTTGAGTGTAA
The DNA here is from genome assembly GCA_038046685.1 of Nanobdellota archaeon. Taxonomy (GTDB): domain Archaea; phylum Nanobdellota; class Nanobdellia; order Woesearchaeales; family GW2011-AR4. The sequence continues at coordinate 149 of JBBSVT010000065.1, read as the reverse complement.
GTTCGTATAACGAACAGCGTAAGACGACCCCGCAGGGCTCGAGGCGAGAAATTTTTTCCTCGAATTTTGAGGCAACCCCACAAACTTCAGAGTGGAAATTTTTTCAGAGCTGTAAAAAAGTTAGGTGAGGGAAGCGAGGGCTTTGATGC
>JBBSVT010000064.1:0-2705 GCA_038046685.1 Nanobdellota archaeon | reverse complement strand
AGAATAAAAATGGCAAGAGAAATGCTTTTAAATGAAAATGCAAAAGTTTAGTTAAGTAGCTTAAAATATGAGGAAAACCAGGATCCATTAACAGAAAACAAAAATAAAGAAGGGATAAAGCAGCTAGTTAATGATAAAGGTTATCTTTCTTATCCGTTGGATAGGGGCGAGGTGATATTCAACAGAAGAAACTTTGCTGAAACTGGTAATCTGACAATAAGCAAGGTAATCTATAAGAGCAGGGGCAGCAACATTCACGGGCTTTTGGTTTTGCCAAAAACTGCAGCTGATTTGTTTCCAGGCGTTGTTTTGCTTCCGGGCGCTGGAGTCAGCAAGGAGAACCAACTCGAGCTGGCAAAAAAAATTGCTTTGCTTGATGCAGCAGTCTTGGTCATTGACCAAAGGGGAGTGGGTGAAACAGGTGGTCTTTTTCCGACGCTTGATGAGGACTACGCGAATTTCTTGGAGGGCGAGGAACCCTACCAGCAACTAATGGTATATGATGCTTTGAGGGCATATGACTTATTGAGGAGCGCCACGTTTATTGATTCTGACAGGATAATTATAGCTGGAGAAAGTCTAGGCGGCAGAATTGCAGTGATTACAGCAGCCATTGACAGAAATATTAGAGGTGCGCTGATTATCAGCTCAGCAGGCCTTGACTTCAAAGGGGGGCCTGATGAATCGAAGAATATTTTCCTGAAGTCAATTGACTCTGATCACTACATTGATATTATAGCACCAAGAAAGTTGGTGATGATGCATAATGCTCAGGATACAAAAATACCATTGAGCTCTGCGGTGAAATCCTTTTCAAAAGCCCAGGAACCAAAAAGATTTGTTTTGGTGAACGACACAAGCTGCAATCATGGCTATTGCGACAGTATGTACAATGGCTTAGTAGAAAGCTTGGATTATTTGGTGAGTTTGAACCCAAGAACTTTGGCCGGAATTCCAGCAGAATAAGTATACTTTATCGATTACTGGGGTCCTCTCGATATATGGCATATTCATTAATGCTTAAAAGAACTGACTTTGTTACTACTTATAAATAATCATTATTAAACCGAAACCTTTATAAATGGCAATCACTTTCTGCAACATTAGTACATTGAAATCGCTCTTTCTAGTGTATTTCGTGTAACTAATAAGAAGGAGTTGTAAGAAAATGCGTTATGGAAGTTTTGAAAGGACCATGCATAAGATAAAATGTTCTGAATGCGGCGCTGATTCAGAAGTGCCATTCCAGCCAAAGGAAGGCAGGCCAGTCTTTTGCAGGGATTGCTACAGCAAGAAAAGACAAAGGTACTAAGTTAATTTCTTAGTTTAGGATCTTTGAATCTGATTTTTTATTTTTTTTGATTTTTTTAATTAATTATGAATGATTAATTTCTTGTCAAATCTTCATCTTATCTGTTTGATTGTACTAAATATATTTATAAATCAAACAAGATTACTATTTCTTAATGAATAATACTAATAGTGTCAATCTTTTTGGTCTTGAGAAAGTGACTGAGGAAGAATTTCAGAGCTGGAAACATTATTTTGCCAAAGTGGGATTGACTCTGGGTTCTGAAGATAAAGATAATCTTTGTCTCCAGTCATTCATGATGAATTTTAGAGGTGATCCCTCATACCCGCAAGTGGCATATTACTTCAATAAGTCTCCTCATGACATGAGGTTTGATGACTATCTTGAATTCTTGTCTAAGTTATTATATACTCAAGGGGAGAATATAGTAGGTAATTTGGGAAATTTAGTTTTTGATGAACAAGATATTGACCAGCGTAAAAAAGAGAGGCGAGATATTGTGGTTAGGCAAAGTTGGGATTGGAAAGATATATTTTATTTCAAAATCAAACCTTATGAAGAAACTACAGAGGTAGATTATATTGATTTAGGTAGGGAAAAGATGAGGAGTCTTCGTCGCAAAATGGGTATAAGAGACCCAATGACAATCTTTGAAGAAGGTCAAAATCTATTTTTGAGGCACAAAACTATCAGCTTTGTCGGACATTTTGCTAACCTTCAGATTCCTTTTATGAATGTCGAAGGTTTTAACTTCTTGATTGAAGAACATCTCCCAATAGACGGGGTAGGTAAACAAACTTTACATTACAAAGGAGTGAGGTATTCAATGAAAGGGGCAGAAGATTTCTTCGTTCCAAAAGATAATTTTAGGGTATGATTTTTTATTTTTTTTGTTTTATTTTACATATTTTAATTAAACATATGCTCCAGATTATTTATAACATTCAATGCCTTAATCAAATCTTCTTTTTTTATAAATACCAATAGTTCAGGCGCGCAACTTATGATTTCTACAATATTAATATCTTCAGCATTTAAGCTCGAAGAAATTAGGGAGATTATTCCTTTGGTTTTTGAAGCTTCTATGGCAAAGTGCAGGTTTATTTCAGCTAAATTTTTTTCTATTGATGTACAATCGTTTTTTGATATGAACTCAAAAAATTTGTCCAGATTTTTCTCATCCAAAATAACCCTGATACTTTCTTCAGCTTGAATTATCCTTATAACTTCTCCCTTTTCAATATCAACTATTAAATTTATTTTATTTAGCTGCTCAAATATTCTTTTGCTTTTTTTCAAGCAAATGTCAACAACATTGCCTCTTGTTTTGACGCCAACTTTAGAAGTTGAGCTTTCCACTGGTGTTGCGTAGCACACCAGTGGGGTAAAGATT
>JBBSVT010000063.1:0-5795 GCA_038046685.1 Nanobdellota archaeon | reverse complement strand
ATCTTCTTACATACTTAAGGCTAAAAGCCTTGATAAGAATTATTCGAAAAACTCTTTGATATCTCTAACTTTATAACCTATTTCTTTGAAAAAAGGACCAAAGTTACCTAAAGTCAGTTCGCTTCCAATCACTTCGCTAACTCTTTGTTCTCCTATTTCTGCCACTAATAATCTAAACAAATAGCTACCGGGATGGACAGGATAATGATGTTTTTCACCTTCTTGAGTATCGATAACCTCAATGCCCCCATCATCAAATCCTACAATATTCCCTATACTAAAAGGAAGTCGAGGAGTGCTAACCTTTTGGTCATCATGCATTTCAAAACCTAATCGTCCTGTCGCAACAACATCATATTCTCTTCCGAGTATACCTCTTCTTTCAGCGTGAATTCCCGGAAGGTTAACAGTGCCTCTCAATTCTCGGTTAATTGAGTATGGCCCCCCTTGTAACCTCACTATCTTATAAGGAACTTCAAATTCAGCAAGCTCATTAATCCTATCAGTCAGTTTCATAACTCAAGGGAGCATATAACCCTATTTAAATCTTTCGTTTTTTACCATGTTATAGTAGTAAAGTCTATCTGACTCTCGCTCCATCTTTTACCTTTTCAACTTTGAAACAAATTATTGTCAACATGTCCATAATTCCTACAAATCATTTCTGAATTCTCTCTTTCAGATTCTCTATCAACTTTATTGCATTGTTAATATTTTCTTTTGGCAACTTTTCAATAGAAAAAACTCCCTTGAAGGCATCTTTGAAATTATCGCTCTTAAAGTACGAAAGCAGATTGTTCAAATTGTTGCGGATTTCTTTGTTGTTATCCATAAACTCTGCAACTATGCTAAAGTCCACATTTTGACATAAAGCAACTATATCCCTTGCATCTGTCATCCTTGCTGAATTTATTTTCAAGGCTATTAAAATTTCCTTTGCAGGAATTCTTGCACTTAGTGTTTTTTCTATGCCAATAATCTTTTTAATGGCAGAATTTTTGTACAGCTTTTCAAAACTTACTGAATTGTTTGTTTGTCTGCTTACAATGCTTCCAATCATCAAATCAACAGTAACTGGCAACTTAACTTTTTTTGTATAGCATTCAAATGAGCCCTTGTAAATATCCTCCAAATCCCTCCTTTTTACTAATTCAAAATGCTTTGTTTTTAATATTTCCTTGAAGAGAGACAAGTCTCTTTTATCAATGCAAATATCTGCATCAACTGAAAATCTGCGCATATATGCTGAAACTGCATAACCACCTATTAAAACATACTTTAAGCTGGCCTTGTTGAAATCGTCTAAAATATCAAATATTTCATTTTCCCTTTCTATGAACGACTTCATCATGTTTGAGCATACTTAATGCCAATTTTCAAGTTATACATTTCATCCAACATTTCTAATGCAGGCTGGAAGTTAAAGCTGTATTTTTTAGCCCATTCAATAGTTTTTGCCAATGACAAAACAGGCATATTTTCGCAGTATTCCTCTTCAATAGTCTTGCTTAATGAAACAACAAAATAAATGCCTTTTTTTCTTTCATTCTTGAATGTAAAAGTTAAGTCTAATTTTGAAAAATATTTCTTCCAGGCATTTTTGTCTTTTTCTAATATCTCTATAAATATTGGATAAGAAGTTTTACTTCTTCCTATGTTATAGCCGCCTTTTGTCCAGATAAATACGGCGTCTATGCCAGTAAATATATACGCTAACCCCATTAAATTCGGCAACAAATAGGCGTCAATTAAACTTAAATTGGAGACTAAGGAGCCTTTTATGAATTTAGCTATGTCCTTATAGAATCTGCAGTTTTTATTTATATAGACTTCCTGCTTTTTTCTAGCAATAACCCCTATGTTTTCCAACTCTAAAATCCACTTATATGTCCACCCATAAGATTCCTGTATTTTTTTGGATATATTCCTAACTGAATCTCCATCCTTTGCCGATACCAAGATTTTTGCGATATAAGGATTTATTAGCTCAAACATATTATCATTATAATGATAACTTATATATAAATCTTACTATTTTTTCATCTCCTTCCAAAAACAATGCAGTGAGTAACGAAAAGTCAAGAATGTTAATGAGTAAATCATTAGGTTTTACAAGTGCTATCTAAGAAATTTATCTAACCTTCGCCCCATCCTTAACCCTCTCAATCCTAACAACCTCTTTATCCGTCTTTAATTCCTTGTTTTCAAAATATACTTTACTGTTTTGAACTGTCATTTGGATTTTTAAGAATTCGTCAAAGCTTAATTCTCTATTCAAATTTTCAAATCCTTCAAAATAAACATCATCCCCAGCATTGCTTTTGTCAACGGTTAATAAGCCAACATTGCTTCCATCATCCCCAGCTAACAGCATTCCTTGGCTTTCAACGCCCCTTAGCTTTGCGTGCTTTAGGTTTGTAACGACAATTATTTTTTTATTTTTTAATTCAACATTTGTGTAATGGCCTTTCAAGCCAGCTACTAATTGACGCTTTTCAGAGCCTAGGTTTACATCAAGAAGAATTAGCTTGTCAGCATTTGGATGCTCCCTAATGCCAATTATTTCTGCTACTTTGAGGTTTAATGGAAACTCCTGCTTTGGCACTTCTTTCTCTTCTATTTTTCTTATTAAAATTTCTTCCTTTCCAATTTTATGGTTTTTAAGCTTGAAATTAATGTCCTGCCACTTTAAGTTGCTTAAATTCAATTGTTTTTGCAGATTTGATGAAAAATTTGGAAGTATGGGCTGAAGCAAAATGCTTAAATTCTTAACAATATTGACAGATAAACCAAGAATTTTATGTACTTTTTCTTTATCTTCTTGAATCAATTTCCATGGCTCATTATCTTGAAAGTATTTGTTGCCAAGAGAAGAAATGTGCAAAATATCCCTCACAACTTCAATAAAGTTTAATTCGTAATAATTTCCTTCGATATTTTTTGTTCTTTTTTCCACTTCATCCACCAATTCCTTATTTTTATCAATGTCGCGGATTTTGCCTTCAAAATTCTTGCTTAAAAAATTCAAGGTTCTGTAGCAGAAATTGCCTATATTTGCAGCTAATTCGTTGTTTATTTTTTTTCTGAAATCGTCAAAGCTTAAATCTATATCGGACATTGTTTTGCTCAGCAGGCTTGCGTAGTAAAATCTAAGGTTTTCAGCATCGTATTTTTGCAAAAAATCCCTTGCAGTGAAAAAAGTGCCTCTGCTTTTGCTCATCTTCTCTCCATTTACAGTTAAGAAGCCATGCACTGGGATATGATAAGGCAACTGGAAATCTGAGCCAAATAGCATTGCTGGCCAGAATAAAAAGTGGAAATAGATAATGTCTTTGCCAATAAAATGATAGATTCTTGAGTCTTTATTGTTCCAGTAATCTTCTGTTTTTAATCCATGCTTTTTGCAGTAATTGTCAGTGCTTGCTATGTACCCAATCGGTGCATCAAGCCATACATAATAGTATTTATCATCTTCTCCGGGAATCTTAAACCCAAAATAAGGGCTATCTCTGCTTATATTCCAGTCTTCCAAGCCATTTTTTATCCAGTTATGTACAAAATTCTTGATTTCTGGCTGCAAATTCTTGTTTTTCTTTAGCCACAATTCTAATTTTTTAGAGAACTTGCTTACCTTGAAGAAATAATGCATTGAGGTTTTTCTTACCGGCTTATTTTTGCATATTGAGCAATACGGCTCAATCAAGTCAATAGTTTTGTATGCTGCATTGCAGTTCTCGCAAACATCACCATATTGGTCAGGTGCATTGCACTTTGGGCATTTCCCTTTAACGTATCTGTCAGGCAAGGTTCTTTTGCAGTGCTCGCAATAAGTAACTTCGATATCTTTTGTGTAAATGTAGCCTTTGTTCTTTAATCTTAAGAATATTAAGTCACTATAATGCTGGTTTTCTGGACTGTTTGTTGTATAATAATTGTCAAAGCTTATGAGAAAATCCTTAAAATCCTGAAGATGCTCTTTGTAAACATCTGCAATTAATTGTTCCGGAGTGATGCCAAGTTGAGACGCTTTTATTTCAATCGGAGCGCCGTGTGCATCATCTGCACAAACAAACAAAACATCTTCTTCAATTGACCTTAGAAATCTAACAAAGATGTCTGTTTGAATGTATTCTACCATATGACCGCAGTGCAAAGGCCCGTTAGCGTATGGAAGTGCTGAGGTTACAAGTATTTTTTGTATTTTGCTTGATTTGAATTTTTTCACCGACCAGCGTTTATAAGGGATTCTTTAAAAAACTATTGTTGTTTAGTCTCAAGACTTGCGTGCAAAAGTTTTTTATGGATATTTAGTCGTTAGATAATCAATAGCAAAACTCTTCATTTGTCCATCATATGCTCTGTAAGCTCGTTGCTCTGCAACCACATTCAAGTTTCCATGAACTTTGTGGAGTCCGTCTTTGATTTTTCCTAATCTGTAGTGCTTTGATGGAGCCACACCAAGGGCATTTAATCTGCGCCTAATAGTCACAACAACAGGCTCATTATCTTTCTCAAAGTGCTCATTGTGAGAGGGAACTCGAACTCTTTTTCCATCGACATTTAAGTCTAAATACTTTCCTTCAGGTAGCCGAGCGGCAAAGCTCAGCAAGAGGTATTCTAAACCCCTTAAATTCCTTACAGAGACGTCGGCAGGAGTGCTAGTGGAGGTTCTTCCCAAAAGATAGATGAACTTGTCCTCTCCATTTTTGACTTCTCTGTCTAACAACTTCACTAGATGATGCAGTGGCAAGAAATCATCTATTGAACCACGAAAATTTCTTCCGCTTAAATCACTCAATGAGTCATTATCATTTAAACTACTGTATTTTTCAATTCCCAGAATCTCGGTTAATGCATCCTTTTGAGGTAATAACCTAGATGCGCAATCAACAAAACGCTTGTACAGAGGTTCTCTTTTAGCGGCATCACATTCTTTCTTTATCTCAACTTGCAAATAGCCCAATTCCCGTATCCACTGGTTAGCGCTTGAAGTTATAGGAGACGTTCTTTTAATTCTGCTTTTTGCGATTTCTTTGTTTCTTTTGCGTTCACCGGCGCCAGCTCTTTCGGCTGAATCCGGTCTTCTGCCGTAATGCCCCATGGTATTTAGGAGCCTACATCTCTTTAAAAAGATTACTACTGTAAAGTGTTGTATTTTTTTGACAAGATTGAATTAAGCAACAAAAAACCATAAAAAAATTTATATACTATAAGGATAATTTAAGGATTTAAATGGAAAACAAGAAGCTCGGATTTGTTATACTGTCATTTAGTGCAGTAGCAACCATCTTGGCATTCGGATTCATGAGTGTCTTAGGCAAACAAACTAGCAATTTGCAATGTTATCCGACAAGTGAATGCCAAAGAGTAGAGTCTTTGCTGGGCATTTCCCATATTGCCGTTGGTTTGATATCATTTATTGCAGCTTTGGGAATTTACTTGTTATTTTTCAGCACAAGCGAGCAGGCAATTCTAAAAAGACTGGAGGAAGAAAAAAATATAAAAATTGAGCAGGGTAAGTTCGAGCTTGTTTTGAAGGCAATGGATGACAATGAAAAGAGAGTAATTCAAGCCGTCAAAGAGCAGGATGGAATCACACAGTCAACATTGAAGTACAGGGCAGACTTATCAAAGGCAAAAGTAAGCCAAATTTTAACGGATTTTGAGAAAAAACACCTTATTAAAAGAGAGGCTAAGGGCAAAACCTACGCTGTTTATTTGACAGAGAATTTCTAATTAAACAGGCGTTGCGTGGATATTAACCATTTAATAGGTTAAAGTAAGATAACTTTCTT
>JBBSVT010000062.1:0-24532 GCA_038046685.1 Nanobdellota archaeon | reverse complement strand
GCCGTAATGCCACCATGTCTATTGACTGGTGGATAGGCGCTCAAATTATTTTACTGGCGTTTGGCAATTTTTAATTAATAAAAAATTCACTTAATTGTATATTTTTTCAAAGACGAAAAAGTGCCATATGTCAAAAACTGGCTTAATTATGGAAAATGATTACTTCTTCATTGCTTTCTTATAATTTTCTTCAACTTGTTTCCAGTTTATCACATTGAAAAAGGCGGCTAAATAATCGGCTCTTCGCTGGTTGTATTTTAAGTAGTAACTATGTTCCCACACATCCACTCCTAAAATCGGAACTTTCTCTTCCATTAAAGGACTGTCCTGGTTTGGAGTGCTGTAAACCTCTAGTTTATCATTGTTTAATACAAGCCATGCCCATCCTGAGCCAAATCTATTAAGTCCAGCATTTGTAAATTCTTCCTTAAACTTATCAAAACTTCCAAAAGCATGCTTGATTGCATCTCCAACATTTTCATGAGGTTCTCCACCTGCATTTGGAGCCATTACCTTCCAAAAGAATGAATGATTTGAATGGCCGCCTCCATGATTTCTCACAGCAGTTCTAATGCTTTCAGGCACATCATTTATTTTTTTAAGAACTTCATCAATGTCCATGTCCTCAAATTTTGTTCCTTTTACCGCACCATTGAGTTTGTCTATATAAGCTTGATGATGCTTGGTATGATGAATCGTCATAGTCTGCTCATCAACATATGGCTCAAGAGCGCTGTACGCATATGATAATTTTGGCAATGTATGCATATTAACCACCTCAATAATTTTTATGTCTTTATTCATTAACTTTTTAAAATAGTTAACAATTGTTAAGAAGGAATATTATTACCTTTTATATAGTTTTTGATTTGATTTTAGGAAACTAAGTAATTTTTTCTAACAGTTTTCTCGTACGCTCTTCGATTTCTTTTATTCCTTTTAAATATTCCCTCAGTTCTTCCCTATATTTTTTAAGATACCTTTCATATTCAATTCTAGTGATTCCTGACACATTCCTTGGATCTTTCCAATTTACAGTATTACCAAAATAAACCATTAAAAAGGCGTTGTCTTCCGTACTGAAGTACCATATATTATTCATTATTTTTTCCTTTATTCCATACTCATTTGCGACACTATCATAAACAAAGACTGCGATAATTAATCCTGTCTCTTTACTGATTTTGTATTCTTTTAGGTACTTGTTGTCTGCTGACGGAATCCTCACCTTAAAGTGACCTCTGTCCAAATCCCGAACCAATTGGCTTATTGTTCTATCTTTCAGGTCGTCTATTGGGATGGTTAGCTGACCGTCACTCGGAACATTTGGCCGAATAACTAAGTCCGAGATTAAGTGATGATCCTGCCCAGCAGGCCGTTCCATTGCTGGCGGGTTTAGCCTATTCACTATTTCCTCAATATTAATTGGCGGTAATTCCATAAATAGCAATCTCTCTTAGTTCAATGTCTGTTTGTCTCTAATTCCCTGTAATTCAGCCTCTCTAAATAAACACAGGCATTGCAGATGTCATTCGCGCTTGGCTCATTGCATTTTGCGCAAATCTTGAGAATACCATTCTTATACTTTTCTTTAAGCAATGGCAATATCTTCAGGAAGGAATTAACTATCGAGTATTTCGTTCCAGGAAATTTCTTTTCCATGTCATTCAGCATATCCCGGACTTGAGCCCTGAAGGACTGCCGGGCATTTGGGCACTCTGAAAACGTGTCAAGCAGCCCGTTTAAAAAAGCATAAGTTGTTGCTTCTTTTTCTGTGCATAAGTACAAAGGCTTAATTCTTTGGACAAACCTTTCATTATTGAATATGCCCGCTTTCGGGCCAAGGCGTGCAGATGCTTCCACATTATTTCTCAATTGATTCATTAAGATTGACTGGCATTCATCGTCCAAATTATGGCCGGTCGCCAGTTTTGTAAATTTAAGTTCGCGGGATTTTTTGTTGAGCAAATACCTTCTAAAAATGCCGCAAATTGAGCATGGTTTTACATTAAGAATTTTAAGCATTTCATCAAGGGTTAAGCCAAATTCTTCTTTATAGGAGAAGATATGCAATTTTATATTGTTGTTGCCGCAGAATTCCTTTGCTTTTTTCAGCGTTTTATCCCTGTAACCGGCAATTCCCTCATCAATAGCGATTGCATTGATTTTTATTTTTGGATTTTGTTTCGAGAATCTGCATAAGATATGCAATGCAGTAAGGGAATCCTTTCCGCCAGAAAGCGCAATCCCTAAATTTTCCTCCCTGCCAATCAACTCAAATTGCCTTATTGTTTTGAATACTTTGGTTTCGAAATATTCTATGAAGTGATTTCTGCACAATTTGCTGCCGTCGTACAATGAGCTGACGGATTTATCGTTGCAACAGTTCATTTTGTTTTGCAGTGATTTTAATTTTAAATATAAGCTACCCTCCGCTTATAACAGACAAAATCCTTATCTCATCATTGTCATTTAACTTTTCATCTTCCAAAATCAGCTCATTCTTTCTTGATACAATCACTGTAATTGGATTTATGTCCAGTTTTTTCAATAAATCAGTAACCAGCGAATTCCTTCCCAATTCCAAAGTCGTATTTTTGTCTTCTCTGTCTATGAAAACATTAACGTTAATTTTTGTCATTTAAGAGAAGAACTAAAACAGCATTAATAAAGATTTCCAAAGACATACTGAACTATTTTCAAATTGTCTGATGCTTATTTTCTGAGAACATTTCCCAGAAAACCATGGTATCACCTTGCCATTTGAGCCATAACAATCGGAAATCTTTCTGCTCTTAATTGAGTCTCTAATCTTTCGCAAGTAGATTGAATACCAAAAAAAGAAGGTTGCCTATAATATTTGGGTGAATTATATGAATGCATTCACTTCAAGAAAGCAGATACTCTTTGTAAGCTTTTCCCCCTATTCCTCGTTATCATTAGACATTCTGCTACCGATTTAAAAGTACATTTAATGCACAAGCATTAGGCGTAGCAGAAAAGGATGAGATTCTGATTTCGTAATTTCAAATAACCGACATTCACCCTACAGAATGCCCGCATCCGCAGGATGTCTTGACATTTGGATTGTTTATTTTAAATCCAGCATTTGTCAATGAGTCTACATAATCTACTGTAGAGCCTTTCATGAAAGCAATGCTTTCTGGATTCATAAATATTTTTACTCCTTTTTCTTCTATTATCACGTCATTTTCCTTGGAGGATTTATCTAAGGCAATTTCATACGTGTAACCTGAGCACCCCCCTGGAATAATCCCAATTCTCAACCCGTAATCCTGTTTATTTTCCTTCTCAAGAAGTTTCATTACCTTTTCTGCTGCTTTCTCAGTCAATGTTATTATTAATTCCTTCGTTTGTTGTTCTTGCATTTTGATTACCTCCAATTTTATTTTTTTAAGTATTTTATTTTTTATTGAAATGTCTAATTAGATTTCTCTATTGGATGTTTATGCTTTTGCCATTCATCAAATCCGCCAACCATTTCCATAACGTCAAAGCCTTTCTTTGCAAGCCTTAATGCAATTTTTGGCGCTGCAAAGCAAACGACATGGTAGCAATATAAAATCAATTTTTTATTTTTTGGCAATTCGCTTAAATGGTTTTCCCATTCCCTGCTTGGAACATTGATTGCTGATGGAATATGTCCAGTCTGATAATCCTCTTTGGCTCTAACATCAACGACAAGATATTTACTATCTTTTGCATCAACTATTTTCCTCACTGTGTAAGGATCTATCTCGTACTTCAATTTTTCCTCAAAAAATTTGACTGCTGCTTTGTTCATTTGTTTAAAATAAGTCAATAAAATCCTCCATCTATTCCTTTCCAATCTCGCAATTTAAATAACTATACTTGATTATTTTTCAAACCTCAACCTCAGTTTCTTTTATAACCTCATCATACCCTTTTGCTTCAAGCTCATGCGCTAATTCTTTGCCGCCGCTTTTTACTATTTTACCCTTTACCATGATGTGCACCCTATCGGGCGTTACATAGTTCAAAATTCTCTGATAATGGGTTATTATTAAAACACCCAAGTTTGGTCCTAATAATGTATTGACGCCGTGCGCAACAACTTTCAGCGAATCGATATCCAATCCTGAATCAGTTTCATCAAGTATAGCCATTTCTGGTTGAAGCACTGCAAGCTGAAGTATCTCTGCCCTTTTTTTTTCTCCGCCTGAAAATCCTTCATTCAAGTATCTTCTACTGAAAGAGTCGTCAATTTTGAGCAATTTCATTTTTTCCCTTAGTAATTTAACAAAGTCCGGAACACTAATCTGGTTTGGCTTGACTGCATTATAAGCTGTCCTGAGAAAATTTGATACGCTAACTCCTGGAATTTCCTGAGGGTATTGAAATGATAAGAATAATCCAAGCTTTGCCCTTTCATCTGGAGCAAGTTCAAGAATATTCTTTCCCTTGTACCAAGCCTCTCCTTTGTCAACAGTGTATTTTGGATGGCCCATTAAAGTGTACCCTAATGTTGATTTTCCAGCTCCATTTGGTCCCATCAAAGCGCAGACTTCTCCTTTTTTTACAACTAAGTCTACACCATTCAAGATTCTTTGCCCTTCAACGCTGACGTGAAGGTCTTTGATGATTAGTTCGTCTGTTGGCATTCTATTCTTAGGTGAATACGTTTACAATATATCCTTGTGACCTTAAAAACCCTATTTCTTGCGTTATCTTCCCCACATCATTTATTTTCCGTCTCATTATACTCGTTTTTGTACCTTCATCATAAACTGCTACAACTTTTCCATTACGTGAATTTTCATCAGATTGCCCTTCTAAAAAAACCTTTATAACATTTGGTTTATTGCCAGTAGCAATATATGTTAAATTGTTCCCTACCATTTCTAAGAATGCGAATGGTGCTTCCACGAACTCGCTTACAAATGGGATATAAACTCCTATGTGATCTTCAGCCGATAATTTTTCCTCATCCATCACAATCCTTGATTCAAGTTCATAAACTGTGCTTATTAAGCCACTCTTATCTTCTATCCTTCGCCTACTTAATACTCTTTTAAGATTGAATTGTTTTATTGCAGCATATACCCTATGTCCCATCATTGTCGCTCCTGTAATCCCAACTAAATAAGATAGACTTTTAACTAAATTTTCAAGTTCCATACTTATTTCCTCACATACTTTTCATAAATCAATATCCCATTTTTTAATGTATCCAACGATAACAATGCGCACTTCAGCCTTACTGGGCTTAATGGAATGCCAAGCATTTCCAATATATAGTCCTTGCTTAGTTTTTCTATCTCATTTATATTTTTTCCCTTTATTGACTCTGTCAGCATTGAAGCGCTTGCCTGCGATATTGCACATCCATGACCTGAAAATTTAACGTCAGCAATTTTATTATTTTTATCAATCACCAAAAACATGTCAATTTCATCTCCGCAAAGCGGGTTATATTCATGGTGATGAACACTTGCTTTCGCAATCTTTCCGAAATTTCTGGGATTTTTGAAATGATCAAGGATATTTTCCTGGTACATTAATTCTATTGTGTCCATTTTTTGGTCAATTTTAGTGAAATCTTTTTTGAAATTTCAATATGTGACTTCGTCACTTATTCTTGTGCTCGCCCTCGCTTTCCTACCATATCGCTCGGGCTCGCCTACTTATTCATTGTCATATTTCGAGGCAAAATTTAGTGAATCGCGTGCGAGAACACTCGCGTTTGAGCACACTCGTGTTCAACTCAAAACAAATTTCGCCGAGACTAAATTTTGTCGCGAAGCGACGAATTGAATTTTATTTTTATAATCCAAATTAAATCTTAAACTCCAAACACTTTCTTAACTTTATGTAACCCATTTATAAACGTATCAATCTCTTTTTCAGTGTTGTATAGGTAAAAGCTTGCCCTTGCAGTGGCAGCCACTCCTAAAACGCCCATCAGAGGCATGCAGCAGTGATGCCCTGCCCTTATTGCCACTCCTTCACTGTCCAATATTTGCGCTACATCGTGAGCATGGACTCCTTTGAGGTTAAAAGAGAGTATCGAACTCTTATCTCTCGGACCGTACGCCTCAACTCCATTTATTTTTTGTATTTTTTCCATTGCATATTTCATAAGCTTATTGTCCCATCCATTAATTCTTGACATTCCTGTTTTTTTTAAATAATCTACAGCAATTCCCAAGCCTATCGCTCCTGAGATGTCCGGAGTTCCAGCTTCAAATTTCCAAGGCAGCTCATTAAATTTTGTATCATTAAATTTTACATCACGTATCATACCGCCTCCGTATATAAATGGCTGCATTTCTTCAAGCAATTCTTTTTTACCATATAAAACTCCTATTCCCGTAGGACCAAGCATTTTGTGTCCTGAAAATGCATAAAAGTCTGCATCAATATTTTTAACATCAACAGGCATATGGGGAACAGATTGTGCACCATCAACCACCATGACGGCACCATTTTCATGGGCTATCTTTGCAATCTCCTCAACAGGATTTATTGTTCCTAAAACATTTGAAACATGAGTTACTGAAACAATTTTTGTTTTTCTGTTTATATTTTCATTAATACTGTCATTATCAAGCTTGCCTTCTTTGTCAATCTTAATGAATTTTAACTTTAATTTTCGCTGTTGTGCCAACTGCTGCCATGGCACAAAATTGCTGTGATGCTCCATTTGCGAAATTACAATTTCGTCTCCTTTTCTCAAGCCGGCAGTGAGGGAATATGCAGCAAGATTCAATGATTCGGTTGTATTTTTTGTCAATATGATATTTTGGTAGGAGTCTGCATTGATGAAGTCAGCAATCTTTTCATGCGCTTCTTCATATTTTGCAGTTGCCTCTTCCCCAAGAGTATGAATGCTTCTATGGATATTTGCATTATAATTTTTATAGTAAAAACCTATTGCATCAATAACCTGCTTTGGTTTTTGAGAGGTTGCTGCGTTGTCCAAGTATATTAATGGTTTGCCATGCACTTTCCTTTGTAAAATGGGAAAGTCTTTTCGAATTGATTCAAAGTCAAATAATGTTTTGGTTGAAAGCATTTTATAATATTTTAAATGTCAATTTATCCTCTTACTAACCCCCTTATCCTTTCCCTCAACTCTTCTAAAGGTATTTTCTGTATAACGGGCTCGAAAAATCCCTCAACAATCAGTCTTTCAGCTTCTGCTCTTGACAAGCCTCGCGCCATCAAGTAAAACAGATGCTCTTCATCAATTTGGCCAACTGTTGCGCCATGGCTCGCTTTGACATCATTAGCGTCTATCTTCAGGCTCGGAATGCTGTTTGCAATGGTTTTTTCTCCCAGCTTTAAAATATGATTTGCTAAGTATGAATACGTCTTTTGCGCTTCCTTCTCTATTTTAATCAGTCCTCTGTAAACAGATGTTGATTCGTCCTTTAAAATACCATCAACTATGACCTCATTCGTTGTGTTTAAGGCATTATGATACATATTTGTTGTGAAATCGATATGCTCTTTTCCTTTGCCCATGAAAATCCCGACATTATTGCATTGTGAGCCTTGCCCATTAAATAATGTGTCAATCTTCAACCGGTTAAGCATGCCTCCGAAACAGCCTGAAATCCAATTAATAGCAGAATTTCTCTCTAAAGTCCCTACAATGCTTGTAAAATTATAGGCGTTTTTTGTCCAATTGTTTAAATGATAAAAATTAATTTTAGAATCACTGTTGGCAAAAACTTCTGTAAAGCATGCATTAAGCTGTTCTTGAGCAATTTCACTATTTGAGTATTCTTCAATAAAATCAATCTTGCTGTTCGGCTCGACAACAATGATGTTGTGCAATACGCTAGCTTGGCCTTCAAAGCGGAAATTAACCCTTATTGGCTCGTCAAGCTCAACACTTTTTGGTACATACAAAAAGATTCCATTATTAAAGTGAGTTGCACTTAAAGCAGCAAGTTTATCTTTATTGATTTTAGCGTTCCTGAAAAAATATTTTTGTGCTATTGGATGATTATTTAATGCAGTATTTATATCTGTCAGGAGAGCACCTCTCTCAGCCAAATCTTCGCCCAATTTTGTTGCAGAAATCGTTGTTCTTGAATTTGAAAAATTGAATTTGCTTAAATCAAGCTTGTCAATATTTGTATATCTCCACTCCTCGTCTCTTTCCATTGGCATTGGAATAGAGTCAAATTTAGCTAAAGTCTTGTGTCTTTCATTTTCCGCGAATGAACTTCTAACTTGTTTTAATTCTTTCATAGCATTTTTTGTGATGAGGTTTTGTTCTTCGATAAACATAGCAGAATCACCCTAAATTTTTTGATAAGTATTTTTTTATATTGATTATTCAATCCGTCTTCGACAAACTTTAGTGTCCCTACTCATTCATTAAAACATTAAAAACTGGTCACCTCTTTTACGCTCGTTTTCAGAGGTCGTTCTCATTTTTATTTTTAAATGGTTTTCGATATTAAATTTTTTATTATCGGATTGATTTTGAATGAAAAACTTAAATTAGACCAAATAAGGAAATACATTTTTCAAATCTGGGTCTTTGTGTGCTTTATTTTTGAGGTACGACCTGATGTACCCCCCCCTCATCTGATGTGATTCCGAATCTTTCGGGTTTATCATCAAAAAGATGGTTTGATGCCGCACTTTCAAGCATACTTAATGTAATCGTTCCAGTAGACTTCATTTTTCCAATTACAGATGAGCTAATATATCCTTTCATTAATTCTGGATTTCCTTTTATTTGTGGTAAAACTTTGTGCAATAATTTATAAGTTGGTGTATCGATTTTTTCCTCAATAAAAACTTAAAAAATAATTCATCCAACAGAGCCTTCCATGTTCATAGATATCAATCTGTTCAATTCTATAGCATATTCCAGAGGAAGCTCCTTTGTGAACGGCTCCATAAATCCGCTTACAATCATTGTCATTGCCTGATCTTGGCTGAGTCCTCTTGACATCAAGTAAAATAACTGCTCTTCGCCTATTTTGCCGACGGTTGCTTCATGCTCGACATTAACATTCTTTTCATTGACTTCCATATAAGGAACTGTGTCGGATGCAGAATGCTCATCCAGGATTAATGCGTCACAGCTTACATGGGATTTAACATTCTTGCAACCTTCCGCTATTTTCAATAACCCCCTGTAGGTTGTTCTGCCGCCGTCTTTGCTGACTGATTTTGAGGTAATTCTCGAGGTTGTGTTCGGTGCGAAGTGAAGTATTTTTCCGCCAGCATCCTGGTGTTGGCCTTTTCCAGCAAAAGCTACGCTTAAAATTTCAGCTTTTGCCCCTTCTCCAAGAAGGTAAATAGAAGGATACTTCATTGTGATCTTGCTGCCAAGGTTGCCATCAACCCAGAAAACCGTCGCATTTTTGTGAGCAAAAGCTCTTTTTGTGACAAGATTGTATACGTTATTGCTCCAGTTCTGTATTGTTGTGTATTGTATTCTTGAGCCCTCCATTGCAATCAACTCAACGACTGCTGAATGTAACGAGTCCGATGAATAAATTGGGGCGGTGCATCCCTCAATATAATGCACAGAACTATTTGGTTCTGCTATAATCAATGTTCTTTCAAACTGCCCCATATTCTTTGCATTAATCCTAAAATAAGCTTGTAAAGGTAAATCAACTTTAACTCCTGCTGGAATATAAACAAATGAGCCTCCTGACCATACAGCTGTATTCAAGGCTGCAAATTTATTATCATTATAAGGAATAACTGATCCAAAATATTTTTTGACAATTTCAGGGTATTCTCTCAAGCCACCATCCATGTCGAGAAAAATGACACCTTGCTTTTCCAAGTCTTCCCTTATCTTGTGATAGACCACCTCGCTATCGTACTGGGCCCCCACTCCGCCAAGAAATTTCTGCTCAGCCTCTGGGATTCCAAGCTTGTTGAATGTATTTTTAATATATTCTGGAACATCTTCCCAGGAATCGCTTTGCCTTTCGGTTGGTTTTATATAATAGTATATATCATCAAATTTAATTGTGTTAAGATTAGAGCCCCATTGGGGCATTGGCCTTTTCCAGAATTCTTGTAATGCCTTAATCCTAATGTCTAGCATCCACTCGGGCTCTTTTTTCATTGCTGAAATCTGCCTTACTACCTTCTCAGTCAGCCCTTTTTTTGCTTTGAAAGCATAATCTTCTTTGTCATGAAATCCATATTTGCTGTAATCCTTCTGAAACACCTGCTCTGTTCCTGTAACCATGTTTCTTCACATTACAAAAAATCAATAGGTTTTAACTGTCATTAATCCTTCTTCAAAGCATATATTGCAATTTTCAAGCTCCTTCGATTGGGCCCTATGAATATCGCATAATATCTGCCTCACCCTTGTTAAGTTGCTTATTCTGTAAATTTCGGCAACAAGCCTTTGCTTATTTCTCTTATCGGCCAAAAGCTTATCAGCTGATTTTCTTACCTCAAGAACAACAGCATCACTAAATACCACCCACTTTGCTCTTTTAGAATGCTGATATTGCGACACAGCTGATTCTGTTAGTCCAAGTATCTCAGCCGCTTCTTTTTGGCTAAGCTTATGCTCCTGTATAAAGACTCTGGACAATTCCCTTCTTATAGCAGGCAGTATATACCTAACTTCTATCTCCTGAGGCATTGTCTCTTGCATATAAACTTAACAATTGTTAACTTATATTTAAATGTTGTGATGGCAAAAAGGTTTTTATGATTTATCGGTCATTAATTCAAATTCTAAAAGAAGATGTGTCTACGTTTTTCTAAACCTTTAAAATAACCTAAGGTTTCCTTTCTTTATGCGCTACATCCGCCAGGAAATATTCAAAGAAATCGGAAAAAAAGGACAGCAAAAACTTAGAAAAAGCACTGTCGCTATAATTGGCTTGGGTGCTTTAGGCAGTGTTTCTGCTGAATTATTGGCAAGAGCAGGAATCGGAAAACTAATTCTGGTAGATAGGGATATTATCGAATTATCAAATCTTCAAAGGCAAAGCTTATTTGAAGAAAGTGACGTTGGAAAGGCAAAAGCGGCGCAGGCAAAGGAGCGCTTAAATAAAATCAATTCTGATGTTAAAATCAATTTTTTTGTTGACGATTTAAATCACAATAACATTGAGAGTATGATTTCAATGGAACATTCCAATAACATAAAATCAAATAAAAAACTAAAAAATAAAAAAAGCTATGTGGATTTAATTCTTGACTGCACAGACAACCAAGAGACAAGGCTGTTAATCAATGATTTCTGCGTCAAAAATAAAATTCCCTTTGTTTATTCTTCTGCAGTTGGAAGCAAAGGCTATGTCTTTGATATTGTACCGAATGAAAATAATCCCTGCCTACGGTGCTTTCTAAAAGGAACAGCGCCCCTAGATACTTGTGAGACAATTGGCGTTTTGAACACAATCACAAGCATAATTTCTTCAATTCAAGTGAATGAAGCTATGAAAATTCTGCTGAAAAAAAATTATGAAAAACAATTATTACATTTCGATGTCTGGAAAAATGAGTTGTTAAGAATCAAGGTGAATAAAAGCCCAAACTGCGTTTGTTGTGTCAAGAATAATTTTGAATACTTAAATGGCAAAAAGTCGTCCAGAATTATAAAATTATGTGGGCAGGGAATTTACCAAATTAATGCAAAACCAATGGATAAAAACCAATTTAATAATTTGAAAAATATTCTGAAAAAAATCGGAAAGGTTGCTGATTTCGGATACTGCATAAATTTTGGCAATAACATAACAATTTTTAACAATGGAAGAGCATTAATAAAAGCAAGAGATGAAAAAGAAGCAAAGTCTTTGTATTCAAAGTTTGTGGGAAATTAGGCTTATTTAACAGTCGCACACTCTTTCAAAATTCCCTTAATAACATTGCCAGATTTTCTTAACTGTTTCTTTTCTAAAGAATTTAAAGGCATGACAATCTGCTCTTTTATCCCGTTTCTGTTTACTATGCATGGCACGCTTAAGCATACATCACTTACGCCATGGTAATTTTCTAGATAAGTTGACAAAGCGATAACAGAATCGCTGTCAGTGAGTATTGCTTTGACAATTTTAGTTATACCAAGCGCAATTGCATAATAAGTTGCTCCTTTTCTTGCAATAATTTCATATGCAGCCCTTTTTGTCTTATTCACAATTTCATCCATTGCTTTCCTGTTGTATTTTTTGAAATGCCTTAATCCGACTCCAGCAATGTTCGCAGTGCTCCACACCGGAAATGAGGAATCGCCGTGCTCGCCCAAAATATAAGCATGAACGCTGTTTGGACTGACTCCAAAATATTCCCCAAGCAAACATCTAAACCTTGCAGTATCAAGAATTGTGCCAGAACCAAAAACCCTGTTCTTTGGAAACTTTGAATATTTTAATGTTAAATAGGTAAGCACATCCAAAGGGTTTGCCACAACTATGATGATGCAATCTTTGTTGTATTTGGCTATGCTTGGAACAATCTGCTTTAGTATTGCAGAATTTCTAGCAACTAAATCAAGCCTTGTTTCACCGGGCTTTGAATGGGCGCCCGCACACATCAGAACAATCTCAGCGTCTTTGCAAAGCCTGTAGTCATCACCAAAAGTTACCTTAGTCCCAGGACTGAATTGCAAGCTGTGCTGCAAATCCATTGCCTCTCCTTCTGCTTTTTCTTTATTGAAATCAATCAAGGCAATTTCAGAAGCAGAACCATCAATAAGCAAAGCATAAGCAGCAGTGCTTCCAACAAAACCAGCGCCAATAATTGCGACTTTGGATGTTCTTTCAACTCTTCTTAAATTTCTCATCTTTATCCCTCATTTAATGCCCCAGCTGGATTAGTATAAATATATTTCTATAGATGAACTCAAATAACAGAGAAAAGTTTATTAACAAAAGCCATAAATCAATTGGTATGAAGGAATGCGAAGAGGTCGGCTGCACGAGGGAAGCCGCAAAGGATTGGCAAGGGCTAAAAGTATGCGCTGATCATTATGAAAAATACAAGCAGCAACATGAGTCAATGATGAGGGATTTTGGATAGCTAAAGCTCTTCTTGCTTGACGGGTATATGCAGCAACTCAATTCCTAATTTTTTTGCCACGTCAAATATTCTTTCATCCCTGTAGAATTCACCATAATAGATTTTTTTAATTCCAGCATTAGCCACCATTTTGAAGCAATTCCAGCAAGGACTTGCTGTTATGTAAAGCTCTGCACCACCTATCATTACACCATTTTTTGCTGCTTGCAAAATTGCATTTGTCTCCGCATGAATTGTCGCGACACAATGGCTGTCTTCCATCAAATGACCCACTTCATCGCAATGTGGTATTCCTCTTATGCTGCCATTGTAGCCTGTTGAAAGAATTGTTTTATCCCTCACAATAACGGCGCCAACGTGCTTCCTGTCGCAGGTGCTCCTAGTCGCAGCCTCTTTTGCGATATTCATGAAGTACTGCTCCCAGCTTACCCTTGTCATTTTTAATTAAATTTTATTTAAAATTTTTATTAATCTTAAATCCCTGCTTCGCACAATAATTTGGGCTCGCCCTCGCTTTCCTACCGTATCACTCGGGCTCACCTACTTATTCAATATAACAAACTATTCAATATTACAACTCAAGCGGGTTACCTTAGATACTTTTACTTCTTAAGGTCGCTCTCGATTTTTGAATTTTTATTATTATCAATTGAATTTCATGGTGCTTTGTAATTCTTTAATTAAACCATCAATCTTCCTATGCAATTCTTCCAACGAACCATCATTATTGATAAGCTTCCTTGCTAGACTAAATGTTTTATCAAGCTGTTGGTTAGTGTCGCTTTTTAAATTTTCTCTCTCTTCTTGTTCTTTGAATTCTTCTAATGATTTTGCATCTCCCAACCTATTTCTTTCCCTTAATCTTTTAAATCTTAATTCAATAGGAGCTTCGGTCCCAACTAGAATAAAACCCTTATTTTTCATTAGCTCTTTTGCTTCAAACGGGCTCCTAACACTATCAACAACAAAATTTTGGTCTTTGTTATTTTTTAATTCTAGCCTTAGTTTACTATTAATTTGTTGTGCCAAATAACTCGGACCAAATTTTTTTCTTAATTCGTTTCCTAATTTAATTAAATTATCTCGAGAATGTTCCAAATCCCTTTTAGTTGCTTCCTCCCTAATTACATCAGAAAGAGAATAATAAATAAAGTCCTTTGTTTTCAAATAATTTGCAACTTCCCCTTTGCCGGATGCGTTTTTGCCTGTAAGACCGATTATCATTTCTTCTGCAGCCTCTCCAATTCCTCTTCAAACCTGCCCAAATCCTCAAATTCTCTGTAAACGGAAGCAAATCTGATATACGCAACCTTATCAAGAGTTTTAAGCTTTTTCATTGCTATCTCTCCAATTACTTTGCTTTCCACTTCCACAGAATCCCTTTTTCTTAAATCAGATTCAACTTCATCAACAAGCTTTTCAATTTTATCCAAGCTTATCGGTCTTTTTTCACAAGCTTTCAATATGCCATTCAAAAGTTTTTTTCTCTCAAACCTCTCCCTTCTTCCGTCTTTCTTGACAACAACAATTTCTGCTTCTTCAACTCTTTCATATGTTGTGAATCTTTTGTTGCATTTCAAGCACTCTCTTCTTCTTCTTGTAGTCTCCAGGTTTTCAGTTTCCCTTGTATCAATAACTTGGGTTTCTTCGTAATTGCAATAAGGGCATTTCATTTCGGACAATTAGTATTGATAAACCTTTATAAATCATTCTAAAATACTTGAAAATAATGGAAATAAGAGATACTTATGCTTTATTAATAGGTGCGAATGAGCCAAGATTTGCTGATGCAACGGCAAAATTTAGGATTTTTCTATTAAATGAACTTGGTTACAACCCAAATAGAATTAGTATGATATTAGGTTCTGAGGATGAATACATTCTTGGCAAAACAGCATTATTCTTTGAAAGATTAAAACGTGAAAGCCAGAATGGCAATGCCGTTATATTGTACTGTGGTCATGGAGGACAAGGCACGTTTTATCCTCATGGTAGGTCATTGAGTTACAGAGATTGGGCTAGATTTATTGACCACGAAGGGAATTTTGTTTTTATAAATGAAAGCTGTTATTCCGGGAGTGCAATAGACTCTTTCCGAGAAATAGGTTTATTACCTGATAGAGGTTTAGTAATTACTTCCTGTGCTAGAAATGAAAAAAGTCATGGTACAACTTGTTTTCTAGACAAGCTAATAGAATGCTATCTTGATGGAGAAGTTTTTAGACGCAAAAAGATTGGAGAGCATGAATACAATATAGTCATCACCTTGAGTTTCATAACGCCTCCGAAAGGCGAAAAATTATTTGGAGAAGAAACAGTAGTTAGACATTCTGGAAATAGAAAAGTCATAGATCCACGATTGTCTAGGTACGGTTATGTTGGAACTCAAAGATCACTTCAGAAGCCAAGAATCAAAGGAAAGATTCAGCATCCTCAAAGAGCTGGAAAAACTTTAGATTATATCTTATTTAAACAATAAAACATATGACAACCAAAAAACTCAACATTGGAGGCCAAGCGGTTATTGAAGGCGTAATGATACGCGGATTAAATAATTATACCGTAGCGGTCAGAAAAAATAAAAAGATCATAATAAAAAAGGGGAAGATACAAAAGAGGAAATACAAGCTCTTAAAATGGCCATTCATTCGCGGCTTTGTAAACCTTGTTGAAATGCTGGCGATAGGCATTAAGTCCTTAATGTGGTCTGCCGAGCAGGCTGCTCCAGAGGATGAAAAAATTGGGAAAAATGAGTTTGCCTTTACAATTTTATTCTCAATCGGCATGATAATCTTATTTTTTATAGCACTTCCTTACTTTTTGACTAGCCTTATAGGCCTAAAAGAGGAAAGCACCCCATTAATGTTCAACCTCATTGACGGTGTTATACGTATATCCATATTCCTCATTTATCTTATTGCAATTTCATTCATAAAAGACATTAGGAAACTATTTCAATACCACGGGGCAGAGCACAAGGCAATACACTGCTATGAAAAAAACCAAAAATTAAGTGTTGAGAATGTCAGGAAATTCACAACACTGCATCCAAGGTGCGGCACTTCTTTTTTATTGATAGTTTTTGTTGTAAGCATTCTGGTTTTTTCATTATTGCCTTTGCTGGTTATGCACTACAATCCAGAGTTCTCATCCTTAAATCCCTGGATTAGGAAAGGACTCATGTTTCCTATTAGAATCTTGCTGATTCCAATAATTGCAGGAATTTCCTATGAAATTCTAAAAATCAGCGATAGGCACCAGAAAAACCCTCTCTTCAGGCTGATTTCAATACCAGGCTTAATGCTTCAAAAAATCACAACAGCAGAGCCTGATTCAAAGCAAATAGAGGTTGCTTTATCATCTCTAAAAAGCCTGCTGGACTTAGAATCCAAAAATAAAAAATAAAGAAAGAAGTTCGATTATTTATCTTCTTTTCTTTTTTCTTCCGCCGCGGGACATCTTGGCGCACGAAACATCTCCATGCTTGTCGATAAAGTACAAGTATCCAGACTTCTTTTTAACGCCGGCCTTGGCAACTACCTCTACCTTTGCCTTGCCTTTCTTCCTGCCGCCTCTAGACATCTTAGCCCTGGCTACGTTTCCATTCTTGTCAACAAAATATAAGTAGCCGTCTTGCTTCTTAACACCTACTTTTGCCACTTTTTCCGCCATTTTAGGTTTACCTCCTCTTGTTTTTAATTATTAAGACGATTAATCCCCACGTCTCACTTATCGAATACAAAATGAGCATGTATTTAAATATTTCGAAATTTGAAGACTATACACTGGCATAATTTACAAAAATCTCCAAATTTCGCAGCCTCCTTGATCGTTTCATCGTTTTCGAATCTGCTGGAGGGCATGCCTACCTTCCTATTATGAATATATTTACACTAGTTTTAGGATTTCAAAAAACCTGTTACTTCATCTCTAATTCAAAATATTCTATTTTATTTAAATCAATAGAATCTATAATCACGCAATTGAGCTTCTTGATGGGATAATTGCTTCCAACATTTATGCAGAGAGTGTTTTCTAAACTGTCTTTCCATGAGCCGCTCATTTTAGGGCTTTCATGAATGTGACCGTGCAATGTTAATGGTGCTTGTTCTTGTTCTATAAATTTCCTGACTGCTTTGCTCCCTACATGTTTTCCTGTTGTTATTATATCGAGCTTAGAATCAAATGGCGGCGCATGAATAACATAAATTGTTTTTTCAGGATTTGATAATTTTTTCAACTTGTTTAAGTCTTCTTCTATTGTTCCAAATTCTTTTTCAATGCTTCTTACTTCTTCATCAAATATTTGATGCGGCATATTATCATTTTTAAAATCAGGCTTCTCCCAATCCTTCAATCTAAATGGTGTCGGATTGACGAAACTGTACCCTGCAATATTCAGGTTTTTGCCTAATTTCACAGATTTTTTGTGGAATGACTTCAAAATTTTATTTTTTTCTGCGTCTTCTAAGACTTTGAGGTTGACTCTAAAATCGTCATTCCCCATAATCACGAAGATTTCTTTGTTTTTATTTTTTAGTTTGAATTCACTGAATAATGGAAGCATAAATTTTTCCAAAAACACTTTTTGGGCATTGATTTTTTCCTGAAGTGTATTCCCGTCCCTATTGCATAAGTCGCCGCCGATAACTACTGCATCGACATTTTCATCTTCCGCTTTTTTAAGTAATGTTTTATAGAATTCTTTATTGCCATGCAGGTCTGCTGTGTAGAGGAGTTTGAAAGCCATTTAATTATGCCTTTTTTTCTACAAATTGTTCTACTGTTGGATATGCCATTTTTTAATAAGATGGACTGGCCGGGACATGCATGCAGAAATCATGCTCGTTTCCTGCAATTTGAACCCGGAGCCTTTAGGGAAAATTTCACCCTAGCCAAGGGCGCATTATACCGGATTTAACTACCAGCCCATTAATTGAGGTGCTAGATTGCGATTTAAAATACTTTCTTAAGCTCAGGGCAAAAAAGCATAAATATAAAAAAAGGGAGAGATGAATAGAATTTAGCTTTGGGCCTGTAGCATAACTGGATAGTGCAATCGGCTTCGGACCGGTTGATCTTGTCATGTAATGATAAGAGCCGAAATCGGGGTTCGAATCCCTGCAGGCTCATTAAATTTTAAAAAGTTATTCAAAAGCCTTAAATAATTCCGAATCTATATGGCAGTTTATGGAACATCCTGTCGTAGAAAAAATTCTGAAAGAAGGTATAAGTTCTGTAAATCTTTCAATGCTGGACGAAGCTGCAAGAAAAAAAATCTTGAGCGATGTAGCGGACAAACTTTACAGGCAAAACAGGTTTAAGGAGGCCATCGAAGCGGCGGCAAATTGCAATAATATTGAAAAACTAATACAACTTGGCGACTTGTTTTTATCAGAGGGCAAATCAGAACTGGCTGCTCTTTGCTTTATCCCAACAAAGGACAAGCAGAGATTAACTGCTGCTGCTGTTCTTTGCATCAAATCTAAAAACTATAAATTTGCGGCGCAGGCTTATGATGCAGCGGACAACAAACAAATGGCTGCCTTTATAAAGCATAACTTTGTTGATGGGTAAATGATAATTAAAAAAAAATGGGGCTTTGGATTGGGCACAATATTTAGTCTTATAGTAGTCTATTTTATTTTCCTCTATTCAAGGGAAAAAGGCTGGCTGCTCCTGGCTTTCATATCCAGATGGTACCTAATTATTATCGGCGGGT
The DNA here is from genome assembly GCA_038046685.1 of Nanobdellota archaeon. Taxonomy (GTDB): domain Archaea; phylum Nanobdellota; class Nanobdellia; order Woesearchaeales; family GW2011-AR4. The sequence continues at coordinate 5,793 of JBBSVT010000062.1, read as the reverse complement.
TAATTGCATTGTCTTTTGGGATAATACTATTTATAATTCTTTTATTCATTTTGATATTTCTGATTGGTTTATTGAATTTTGGCCGAATTGACAAAAAGCATAAAGCTCAAAAGGTCAAAGAGTATATTGATGTTGAATACAAAGTAAAAGAGTAGAGATGAGCAACAAAAAAACATATAATATAATTTTAATAGTCGTATTGAGTACTATAGTAGTTTCAGGCATGATTTATTACTTCAATTATAGTATAAATACGGTCAGACAGGATTATATGTCAAAATTCTCTGACTTGAGCCGGCAAATAACTTCAAGCATCCAGGTATTGGATTCTCGAATCACAAAAATGAGTGCAAATTTGTCATCTCAAATTGGTCGGGTAGATTCAAATTTGCAAGATTTTAAGAGGCAGAATCAACAGGAAATAAACACACTTTCGCATTTGGTAGACCAGATAGAACAGCAGAGCAATATTAAATTAAGCGAATTAAAGGATGAATTGAAAAATATTAGGATAAAAAGCGCTGATTTTTCAGCAATTGTTGACGATGTTTTACAGTCTGTCGTAAGCATTAAGACTTCTCTTGGGCAGGGCAGTGGAGTGATAATCGACGGAAAAGGGTATGTCGTAACCAATTTGCATGTCATAGGTGAAGCCTCAACTGTTAGGTTAACAACTTATTCCGGCAATACTTACAGCGTTAAGGTAATCGCTGGGACTGAGCCAGACGCTGACATCGCAGTGATAAAATTTGATGCTGAGGACCTTAAGCCCCTTAATTTTGGCGACTCAGACAAGGTCAAAGTAGGCGAAAAGGTGATTGCAGCAGGCAATCCTGCGGGCTTGGCTTTTACAGTCACAGAAGGCATTGTAAGCGCATTTCGGGAAGGACAAAATGGTATATCTTACATACAAATTGATGTTCCTATCAACCCTGGAAATTCCGGAGGCCCTTTAATCAATACGAATGGCGAGATAATAGGGATTAACAATTTCAAGGTTGGCGGGTTTGAAGGTCTTGGATTTGCGATATCTTCAAACAACGTGAAAAATGTTGTGCAAAAGATAATAAGCAATTACGAGTCCAATCAAAATCAATAGATTTAAATAATCCTGAAATTAAGGCATGCAGAACGATGGGTAAAAAAGAGGTTATTGAGGCACCAGCATGGTTTTACTATATAACAATTTTAGCAGCATTTTTGTTTATGATGTATATTTCTATCTACTCAACTATTCATTTTGAAAATATAAGGTACATGAATGTCGTCGTAATTTTCCTTTTTATAACAATGATTTCATTCTTTTTGATCTCAGGGGTTTACTTTCACAGTGAAAAAATGAACTACCATGTGTTAGCTTCGGCCCTGTTTTTCGCAGGGATAGTAAGCCTTGTTGTTTATGCCTATAAAGCAGTAGATGCGTCAGACATAGTGCGATTTTCAATTATCTATACTATCATAACTATTGGAATCTCAGTTTTCATTCTTTTGCCAAAGAATAGGTATGCAAAGCACTCATCGGCATTGCGACAAATTCGGAAGATTCCAAATCGCAAATAAGGATATTAAATGTATAATTAAAAAGAATGATAGGGTTAATTGAAGCTTTTACTATATTGTTTGTCATAATGAACCCTATAGCAGCAGTTCCATTATTTATTGAGCTAACCAGAGGCATGCCAAGAAAGGTGGCAGCGAAGCATGCAAACAAAGCCATTACAGTTGCTGGCGCAGTCCTTTTTGTTTTTCTGTTTCTTGGGCTTAGAATATTTGACGTCTTTGGGATAAACATAGACAGCTTCGAGATTGCAGGCGGCATCATTTTATTGATAATTGGAGTATTCTACGTTTTCAGTGCTTATGATAATTATATAAAATCACACAGCTCCGACTTAAGTGTCGCAATAGGAACACCGTTGCTCACAGGTCCGGGGGTCATTACAACAACTATTATTTTGACAAAAGAAGCAGGAATCCTAACAACAGTAATCGCCGCATTTCTGACCTTGCTGATAACATGGATTATATTGATAAACTCCTCAAAATTATACAAGATTTTAAATAAACACTGGGTCAATGTTGCATCAAGGGTAATCGGAATTTTATTAGTGGCTATTGCTGTTGAATTTATAAGAAAAGGGATATTAAGTATAATTGCCAATGTTGACTGATAATCAATATTATCATCAGTTATCATGCACAGGTGGAAACATTTTTAAAGAAGGCAGTGGTTCGTTTTATACAAAGAGCGGGTTGCCTTCCGCATTTCAGATGGATTATTCGTATTAATCACTTTCTTATCCCTAATACATAGGGCGTTTTTTTGGGGCTGTCGTATAACTTGGCAAGTATCCGAGGTTCGGGCAATAATAGCTTAGAGAAGCTTCGTGGTCGGGGTTCAAATCCTCGCAGCCCCATATTTAAGTGCTTTTACGCACTAAATTATGAAATTCTCCTTATCGATAATGTCCTTGTCCTTATGGTTATACAAAACACCAATAAATTTTAAATACGGGGAAAATAAAAATTCGTAAGGACCCACAACACTAGAGTATTGGCTTCTGGGTGTTAGATATATATTTGATTCCTTAAATATATAATCTATAAATTCACTGCAATAGAAACCCTTCGTTTTGTAAAATAGGTTTGGGATTGTAAAGCTTCTTTTTATCAAGGGAGTTATTCTGATATAAAAAAATCCAATTAAAACCGCAATCCAAGACTTGAATTCAGCAAATTGGTATTTATGCTTATTCACTGAAAGATCAGAGTACCACGAGTCAAGAATTTTATTTAGTCTTTTTCTCTCCCTTACATTAATCTGGGGCCGAAACACTAATAGCATTTCACCCTTGTCCATATTGAGATCAAATACATCTAAGGTGTGAGTTTTAGCAGTAGCACTCATAATTTTAATATGCCCGCCAACAGCAGAATATATGATTGCTGAATGGGTGATTCTAGACTTTTCTGCTATGCTTATTATAAAAGATAACAGATGGCTTTTCAAGTAGGGAAGAGTTTTGTATGATAAGAGGATATCGCCCTTTTTTATTTTTTCTCTTTGAATCGCATAGCTAATTAGCCTTATAGTCAAGAGGCGCTGCATATCTATCATTCTTTTGGAATCTGTCACGCACACAAGGCTTATATTCAATAACTTCTTTAAAGTTAAATAATAAGAGAATAATTTTACTTGAAATTGATACTTGTTTATATCCGTCTTTGGAAGAAGTGAATGGATTTGTTTATAAAACGAATTGATAATTTTTTCGCATTTTCTCAGCTTTTTATTGGCAATTCGCAAATTAACAATAAAGACTGCCCTGAGAAACTTCTTGACATCCTTTTGTTTCATAATTTCCTCTTTCATAGAGAGAATATCTTGAAGAGATTTCTTGGCGCTAAGAATGCTGCTTCGGATATCTTCAATCTCTTTAATCAAGGGAATTAGCATCTCAATCTTTTGAGAGCTTTGCTGCTGAGCATCAAACTTTTCACTAATTTCATATATAGTCCTCCTTAATTTTTGCAGCAAAAACAGGGTATAATGTGTGTTTAATTCCGCCGGTGACAGAAGTTCGTAGATGGCTTGGTCCATAGTTGCACTCTTTTTTACAGATAATTATCATTTATGCCTCAGGTTTTTATAATTTGCGGTAATAGGATATTAATCAAAATATTTATAAACAAAAATGAAAACTTTGACTCTTATGGAAGAAAAAGAAGATGCCGGCAATGTCAATGAGCAAAGTAAGATTAGCCTGCAGCAAGCTGGATTAACGGTAAAAAAATCAGAAGACTTTAATGAGTGGTACAACCAAGTAGTATTAAAAGCGGATATGATTGATTACTCTTTAGTCTCAGGTTGTATCGTCTTCAAGCCAAATTCTTATTCAATTTGGGAAAAAATCCGGAAAATTTTTGATGATAAAATAAAGAAATCCGGGCACAAGAATTGCTATTTCCCGATGTTTATACCCGAAAGCTTGCTGAAAAAGGAGGCAGAGCATATAGAAGGTTTTTCTCCAGAAGTGGCCTGGGTCACAAAGGCAGGCGACACCGAGCTGAATGAGAAGCTAGCCATAAGGCCGACATCGGAAACAATCATGTATGAAAGCTACGCAAAATGGATTAGGTCATGGAGGGACTTGCCGCTGCTTCTGAACCAGTGGAATTCAGTAGTCAGATGGGAGTTCAAACACGCGAAACCATTTATAAGGACTAGGGAATTTTTATGGCAGGAAGGTCATACAGTCCATTCAACAAGAGAAGAGGCTGAGAAAGAGGTTATGCAGCAACTTTTTGAGTATGTCGATTTAATTGAGAATTTCATGGCAATTCCCGTCATAGCCGGCAAGAAAACAGAGAATGAAAAATTTGCTGGCGCTGACTACACAACAACAGTCGAGGCTTTCATGCCTGATGGAAAGGCGCTGCAGATGGCCACATCCCACATGCTTGGCCAGAACTTTGCAAAGGTGTTTGGCATAAAATTCCTTGACAGCGATGAAAAGGAAAAGTATGGTTGGCAAACATCATGGGGATTGAGCACAAGAACAATTGGAGCAGTTGTAATGATGCATGGCGATGACAAAGGATTAGTTTTGCCACCAAAGATAGCTCCTACGCAGATTATTGTTGTTCCAATTGTATTTAAAGAGAATAAAGAGAATATAATTGCAAAAGCTAAGGAAATAGTCAAGAAATTAAAAGCTAGTTATTATAGTGTTGAACTTGACGACAGAGATGGCTACACCCCAGGCTGGAAATTCAATGAATGGGAGCTTAAAGGGGTGCCGCTAAGAATAGAGATTGGGCCTAAGGATGTTGAAGCCGACCAGCTTGTCTTTGTCAGAAGAGACACAAACGAAAAGCAGGCAATTAAGACAAAAGATTTAGAGAAGAAGACTGAGGAAACCCTGAATGATATCCAGGAAAATCTTTTGCGCAAAGCAAGAGATTTTCTCAAGACTAGCGTAGATGAGGTGCACAACTTCAATGATTTATTCAACGCCGTAAAAAACAAAAAAATGGCAAAAGCATTGTTCTGCGGGCAAAGCGAGTGCGAAGTCAATATCAAGGACAAGGCTGAAGGTGCAACTTGCAGGTGCATTCCATTTGAGCAGAAACCTGCAAAAGGAAATTGTATCCAATGTAATTCAGAAGCTAAATTCTGGGCGGTATTTGGGAAGGGGTATTGAAAAATTAAATTTGGGTGAATTATTTGAGGAAGCACGTAACTTATGCGTTTTTGATTTACTTAGTTGATGACCTAAATAGTTAATAGGGAAGGGGATTTTGTTTAAATTCTGTTGGTGCATAAACATTCAACAACTCATAAACATTTCTTTCCAAACCTTGTTTTTGTACTACTTTGGCTTTAACTCTTTTACCCAAAGCAAGAGTTGCTTGTAATTCGTCCGCTTTTCCCCTGTAGTCTTTGCCGGCATAAATTCTTATGGTAGTTCCATTTTTATCAAATGGTTTTGTATCAAGAAGCAATTCTAAATATCCTTCTTTTTCTGTCATTATTCTAACTCTTGAAGGGCCTTCATTTGTAAAATTTGTTTCAACAATCTCTCCTTCAACGACAGGTCTTGTTGCCTCATACATCTTGCCCAAAGTAAATACTCCCCCCAGAATTCCGCCTCCGATAAGCCATCCATAATTCATTTTAATAACCTTATTGTAAGGATAAAGTGATATTTTATAAAGTTTTCTTTCCCTATTAAGTCAGGGCAAAGTCAAGTTATGTGTGCTGACTTCCTTTTGTTAAAGTGATAGAACCAT
>JBBSVT010000061.1:0-4061 GCA_038046685.1 Nanobdellota archaeon | reverse complement strand
ATGTGTTAATATACCTTACGCCTCTTTTTATGAGTAAAGTGCAAAAGTTTAGTTAACGATAGATTTAAAAACAAGAGATTAAACCTCATAAGAGGGCATAGCTGTCTCAAGCATGGGTCTTAGCGGCGTGAGAATAATTTCATTGTGCTTGCTCACAAGCCGCAGCATGAAGCTGTGGGGTAGCTTGGACACATCCTTTCCGCTTTGGGACAACGGCATAAATCCGTGACACTTTGGTGAAATATTAGTTCGCAAGAAAGCACCTTCAAAAAAGCGGAAGACCCCGGTTCAAAGCTAACTGCAAACCATTTGCATGTTTGAAGAAAATCCGGGCAGCCCCATTTCGTAAAAATGAAACATGAAGAAAAACTGGGCTCTGTAAAAAGATTTGGAGCGAGGTATGGCAGAAAGCTAAAGCTCAAATTTTCTAAAATAGAGGTGGAGCAGAGAAGGCATCATAAATGCCCATATTGCGGTAAAATGGCCGTAAAGAGGCTAGCTGTTGGAATTTGGCAATGCAAAAAATGCAGCTCCAAATTTACAGGCCAGGCATACTCTATTACGAGGAAAATTTTGACAATTGAGGCAAAATCAGGTGAAGAAGAGGAGCTTCCAAAAGAAGAGATGGAAGAAGCTCAACAGGCGTCAGAGGAAGCATAAATGGCTGAGTACAAATGTTTTGGCTGCAACAAGAAAGTGGCTATGGATTACTTAAGAAAAAGGATTAGATGCCCTTACTGCGGCAGCAAGATACTTTTTAAACCTAGGACTGTGATTACAAAAGTAAAAGCAAAATAGAAGAATTACAAAATTAGATTAAAATGGAAGTTTCAAAGGAAACTGAGCAAAAGATTGGCCAATTGCAGATGTTTGAGCAGAGCTTGCAGAATTTTTTAGGGCAAAAGCAGCAGTTTCAGGTTCAGCTTGTTGAGATTGAATCAGCTTTGCGTGAGCTCGACAGCACCAATTGCGCGTATAAAATTGTTGGAAATATTATGGTGGAGGCTGACAAAACTGAGTTGAAAGCTGATCTTGAGTCAAAGAAAGACATCCTTGAGTTAAGAATAAAGACTATGGAAAAACAGGAAGTTCAGGTTAGAGAAAGGGCATCAAAACTGCAGTCTGAAATTCTTAAGAAAATAAAAAAGGAGGATTGAATATGGGCGCTACGACAGAACAATTAAGCCAGGCAGGTGCTGTGATAACCAATTTAAATGAGATTCGGGGAGATGGTAGCGTACCCAGAAATGTAAGAATGAAAATTGATTTAATTCTGAATACTTTAAGGGAAGATACTGAGTTACCAATAAAAGTGAATAAGGCCTTGAATGACCTTGATGAACTCTCCAATGATATTAATTTGCAGCCTTATACCAGAACACTGATATGGAACATTATGAGTGAACTTGAGAAATCATCATAAGGTTAGTTAAGGTATCATGGCAAAGACAAAAATTGCTCCGTCTATCTTATCAGCCAATTTGTCAAAAATAAATGAAGAAATAAAAGAGGTTGATGGATATGCCGACTTAATTCATGTAGACATTATGGACGGAATTTTTGTTCCGCCTACCACAGTTGATTCAGGTTTTGTTAAAAAGATTAAAACAGAAATCCCTCTTGACGTGCATTTAATGGTGCATGAGCCAAGCGATTCTTACATAAAAGGGTTTATTGACGCGGGCGCTTATTCTATAACAATACACGAGGAGGCTTGCAGGAATCCTTCTAAACAAATAAATTTCATAAGGAACAACAAGACTAAAGCTGCTATTTCCATCAAGCCTAATACCCCAGTGGATAAAATAAAAAAATATCTGGATATGGTCCAGATGATTTTAATAATGACAGTTGAGCCAGGATGGGCTGGTCAAAAGTTTATGGAATTCACAATACCAAAAGTTAATGAGTTAAGAAGGCTAAAGCCAAAGCTCGATATTGAGGTTGACGGGGGCATAACTCCATATACGGCCAGGATTGCATATGAAGCTGGCGCAAATGTCTTTGTGGCTGGCACATCAATATTTGGAAAAAAAGACAGAGTTGCTGCAATAAAAGAAATATTGAGCAGTTTAAAATAAAAATTAAAAACATTTATATAAAAAATAAATAAATTGGTTGCATGAAACAGAAAATCATTGACCCGTGGGGTTCTGGATTGTTGGAAGATTATGAAAAAATCATCCAAGATTTTGGTTTGGAGATTTTTGACAGCAGATTATTCCCACAGCCAAACAGGATTATGCGACGCAATGTGGTATTTGCAGGAAGGGATTTAAAAATAATTTCAGATGCTATAAAAAACAAGAAAAAATACTATGTTCTTAGCGGCATTATGCCCTCTTATGAAAAAATCCATTTTGGAAATAAGATGGTTGTTGAAAACATCAGGTATTTTCAAGAACATGGCGCTGAAACTTACATATTAATAGCTGATTTAGAGGCAGCCTCAACACGAGGGGTCACTTTAGAAGAAGCAAGAAAAATGGCTCTTGATTTCCACATTCCGGCCTATGTTGCTCTTGGCTTGGATATTAAAAAAACATTTTTTTACTTTCAGTCAGAGAATAAGGAGGTCATGAATAATGCTTATGAGTTTGCTAAAAAGATTACTCTTAATGAGTTCGAAGCTATATATGGCAGTGCAGAGCCTGGCAAAATAATGGCTGCAGTAACCCAAGTAGCTGACATTCTTTATCCTCAGTTTAAAGAAAGAAAACCTGGAATAATTCCGGTAGGTCCTGACCAAGACCCGCATCTAAGATTAACAAGAGACGTTGTGAGACGGCTCAGACATAAGAAATTCTTTTTGCCATCCTCCCTTTACAATAAATATACCCCCTCTTTGGATGGGGGCATTAAAATGAGCAAATCAAAGCCAGAAAGCTGCATAGAGCTGCCAGAGGATATAAAATCAGTTAAGAGAAAGATAAAGAATGCATTATCAGGTGGCAGAGACACTTTGGAAGAGCATAGAAAGCTAGGTGCACTCATAGAGAAAGATATGGTATTTGAATTGATGAAGCAGCATCTTGTCGAAGACGATAATGAACTAAATAAAATCTATAACGAATATAAATCAGGCAGAATGACAAGTGGCGAGCTGAAGGAAATTGCTTGCGCTAAAATGGAAGAGTTTATGAACAATTTTGTAAGGGGGGTTGAACAGGCAAGAAAGCATATAGATAAGCTTAATTTCGTTAAATTTAAATAATTCAAAGATAAATAATCAAGAAAGAGGGTGATTTTATGGAAAAAGAGTTTAACATAGCCCCACTATCGGGAGGTTATATGATTACTAGCTTAGTTGGTATTCTCATTTCTGCTTTCTCTGTTCTCCCAAAATCAAGAGCATGGGGATTTACCTTTGTTTTATTCTTTACCTTAATGTTGGTCGCATCTTTAATATCCATGACATATTCTCCCAGTGACTGGCCTTTAAGGATGGATAAGAAGAAATTGTAAAATGATGGAGCTTACCGAGATATCATTAAAGCTGATTTTTGCGACCTTAGCTGGCGGCCTAATTGGACTGGAGCGAGAGATAGTTCACAGGCCTGCTGGAATAAGGACGCATATGCTAGTTTGTCTAGGCTCTGCATTATTTGCATTGGTTACACTTGAATCATATCCCGCCGAAACCGCAAGAATAATTGCCGGAGTTGCCACAGGCATTGGATTTCTAGGGGCTGGAACTATTTTCAAAGCTAAGAGCGATGTTCATGGACTGACAACGGCTGCTTCCATATGGGCAGTTTCGGCTGTTGGCTTAGCAATTGGCTTAGGGCATTATTTAATGATGCTGGTATCAGTAATCCTAGTGTTAATCATATTGCACCTGAATAAGCTGGAGTTTTTTAAAAGGCTTTGAGATTAATGGAATTTTTTTGTACTATGGCCCAAAACAATGAACATAAAAATTTTGTTGAGTTAGATCCAAAACTAATAAGAAAGCTGTTGAATCTGCCAAAACCCATCGGAATTAAAATCTTGGAAAGAATCAATTACTAAACTTTTGCAAATTCATTTATAAATAAAAATATAAGGAAGAACGTTCATTT
>JBBSVT010000060.1:0-41588 GCA_038046685.1 Nanobdellota archaeon | reverse complement strand
GAACGTTCTTCCTTATATTTTTATTTATAAATGAATTTGCAAAAGTTTAGTAATTAATTTACCTTTCGCCATAGCTTCTATGGCTTGGTTAGGGTCTGTTTCCATGAGTAAATTAAAATTATGGGCAATCATATTCCTAAAGTGTGTTAATTCCATCATCTGTACAAAATGTTCTTCAGGAATATTATATCTCGCTGTACAAAACATAATAAGATAATGTAAATCAAGCTCCCTGACTTGTCTTATAATATTACTGTCTATTTCTTTCTTTTCAACCAACCTTATCAATAGATCTTCTATGTGAGTTGCTAGAATAATATTGATTCCTACAGTTTTTAGTGTACTCCGCCAATTATTATTGTTTATTAATTCCGCATAAAAATCTAATATTTGTTGGTCGTTTTTTTGAAGAAGATATTCTGAAATATTAAATTGTATGTCTTGATTAAATGCAGGAGGGATTTTAGAATATAATTCGTCATACTTTTGCTGACCAATTAAACTTACTAATTTTTGCTTTTGATTCAATTTATACACCCCTAGTACACTTTATTTTATGATTCTCTTCAAAGATGGTGATTTTTGAGATACACCTATAATGAACCAAACAAAAGACCCCAATATAAAAAGAATAGCCACCCAAACTGCAGGTCCAAGATTTACGCCTTCATATTTTTGCGTAAAGAAATTGAGTACTAAAACTCCTACCCCCATTAAAAAAAATATCAATGCTTTTTTCAATTTTTCTTTATTTACCATTTTTTATAATTCTTAACATTGTTATGTGCTTTTAATGATTAATTTAATCTCTCCTGAGTTAACTATTTCTCCACTAATACTATCTTTAACAATAACTTTGAGCCTATAGTCTCCTAATGAAGTAATTTTTACCCCATTCAGTTTATTAAATCCGTCTTCCTCATTAAGAAATTGATAAGTAAATGCCCAGTCATCAGGGTAGAATGTATCGTGGTCTTTACTCCTCCAATCAGAGTTAGAGGCATAAGTTAAAGTTGATTTAAACGTTATTTCCCTGTTTTCAGTTGTGTAGATTAATTGATTTCCATCATATAGGTACATATTAATGAATGGTTCAATTTTCTTACAGCCAGTATTTTTTAAAAATAGGGGTGCACCTAATATTTTACCCTCATTTTCACCAGGATACCAAATATTAACAACATCATCAAAAGCAAAATTCCTTATATTTTCTGGGTCATTGAACCAAATATCCATCTTCCTCAATTCTTCATTATTGTCGCAATTCCCTACTTTGTTTATTGAAGAAGTAGCAGTATACTTACATGTAGTTATAGAATCAGCACTCGTTCCATCAAAACATTGATATTTGTAAATGGGTTTATCGACATATACTTCCTTCTCGACTTCTCTGTCTTTGTATTCTATTTTTGCAGGACAATTTATACAATCCAATTTTGGACAGTTGGTTTTACAAATCACTGACGAACAAGAGTTTGCAGAATCAACAAAAGAACCATCAACACATTGATATTTAACTGTGGTTTGTGCTGAACATCCAGCTAAAGCTAAAAATAATAACATCACAATCCCAATTAAAAATTTTGTTCTCATTACCATCTTTGAACATGATAAGTAAATCCTAGAGGATATATAAACATTACGCTAACAAACGACGACGAACGGAACTCCCCCACGACTAACGAGCGACTAAAAAGAAATGTCCCTAATGATTGTTCATGACTGCTCACTTTGTTTGCAGTATTGAACAACGAGCCACTAAAAATTACTTTTCGGAACGAAATCCGCCAGAACCCCATTTCATTCGTAGCTGGCGGAAAATATAACAAGCGGTCGCATATGTTATACGCAATTTTTTTGCCACTAAATTGGGAATGTTTTTAATAAAAATAACGCAATTCTCCTTGCCCTTTATTATTTTACAGTACTGAACTTCATTTCTGATTAACGTCGGACTCATAATGAGAAATTTATTCCCTTATCTTTATCTTAGCCATTATCTGCTCGTGCATTCTCCTCACAAACTCTACTTTGTCTTCGATTTTCATTAGGTCCGTGAATCCCTGAAGCACCAGATTGAATGCAAAAGGCGAAGGCATGCTTGTATTTATTTCTTTGACCAAAATCATTTTTTTCTGAATGCCCTCGATAACTTTTGCTGCATTTTCAATGTCCATCAAATCTTCCAAAACCTCTCTTCTGGCCTCTTTTAGAATGCAAAAATTTTGGTCGATCCTTTTGACTGCATTCAGCAGAATCATAGAGCTTACCTGCTGCCTGCCCACTCTTTTTTCATGTCCTTTATAACGCCTCAAAATCATCATAGCCCTTGAGGCGCAATGCCTGAATCTTCTCTTTAAGACCTCTGTGTTCTCAATTGCCATATCCATTACTTTTCTCATTTCTTCCGACTTAATCATATTGAAAGCCTTCATCACATTGACGCTTTTGTCAGATGCAACATAAAATCCGTTGTCATTAATCCCTATTTCAACATCCCTGTGCTGCGTCCTTGCAATTGCAAATGCAACAGCCCTTGACAAACAGTCATTAACCCTTCTGCCGTAAAGGGTGTGAAATGCAACATATTTTCTTTTGCTTTTCCCGTCAGAATAATGCTCCACTATAATCCTTGAATGCGAGGGAATTTCCGCAAAACTATACTGCTCCATGAAATATTCATAAATAGATTCTGCTGCATTTTTATCAACGTAAAGGAACTCATTAATAAAACTCAGGATGTCGCTCTTTGATTTGGATGCGCAGAATAATTCATTCATTAATTTTCTAAACCTGCCTATTTCCAATGCAAGGTCAAAGCTCAATGGCAGCATTTCAGAAAACCACGACGGAATTGTCGGCGGCCTGTAAACAGAAGCATTTACCTGCGCAACCATCCCCTTTGCATAAAGAAACTCATATCTTTCGCCTCCTAAAACGAAGACATCGCCACGATGCAGCCTTTCCAAAAACGCTTCATCAATAGCCCCGATTTGCTGTTCGCCGACCTTCACAGTGATGTAAGATTCTTCCGGTATTGTTCCGACATTCGTCATGAAAATGACCCTGCTCATCTTTCCTCTTCTCCCAAGTTCGCCTGTTTCCTCATCATACCATATTTTTGCGTAGATATGCCTGTCCTCAAGTGAAATGTATTTTCCTGAAAGGTACTCGACTACTTCTATAAACTCCTTCCAATCAAGTTCATTGTAACAGTAGCTTTGCTTTATCAGCTCAAATAATGCCTTGGCATTCCATTTTTGCTCCAATGAAACAGCATGCACTTGCTGGGCCAAAACATCAAGGCAATTTTTCGGAATGTGGATTTTATCGATTTTCTTTTCAATTGCAGACTTCAAAAGAACACCGCATTCTACCAAGTCGTCCCTGTCGAGGACAATAATCCTGGCTTTAACAGTATCATGAAGCCTATGGCCTGATCTTCCAGCTCTTTGCAGGAATCTAGCAACAGATTTTGGCGAGCCAAGGCAAATGACTAAATCAATGTAACCTATGTCTATCCCGAGCTCCAAAGATGTGCTTGAGACAATAACCTTCAACTCGCCTTTTCTCAGTCTATTCTCAATCGTGTGTCTCAGGTTTTTTGACAACGAGCCATGATGTGCACCAATATTTTCAGTATATTTTTTGGGAAATTTTTCTTTCAAGTGATGAACTACCCTCTCTGTTGCAGACCTTGTGTTTGTAAAAATCAGGGTTGTCCTGTGGCATTCAATTAAGTCGTCAATAAGGGAATACATTGAATTGTGTATTATTGCATGCTCAATGTCAATTAAATCCGGAACAGGGGACAAAACTTTTAAATCCATATTTTTAATGAACTGAACGTCAACAATTTTGCAGCTCCTTAAATTCCCATTTTCATATCCGACCAAAAATTTTGCGATTTCTTCCAAAGGTGCAATTGTCGCGCTTAATCCAACCCTTGTCATTGAAGGTGATATCCTGTTTAATCTTTCAACTGAAAGTGAAAGGTGCACTCCTCGTTTATTCTCTGCCATTGCATGAACTTCATCAGCAATGAACCACTCCACATTTTTCAGCAATTCACTGAATTTAATTGAAGTTAACATGATGGCCAGGCTTTCAGGCGTTGTAATCAGAATATGCGGCGGATGCTTGAGCATTTTTGCTTTTTCTGAAGCTGATGTGTCTCCTGTTCTTGTTGCCACTCTCACCTTTAGCTTTTTGCCTGCTACCTTTTCCATTTCCTGCAGCGGCTCGACTAAGTTAACTTTAATATCTTCAGACAATGCCCTTAGGGGACTGACATAAACGCAGTAAACTTTATCATGAAGGATACCTTTTTCGCTTGAATCTATTAATTCATTAAGGATAGATAAGAATGCTGTCAAGGTCTTTGTCGCGCCGGTTGGAGCGCTGACTAAAATATTATTCCTTGAATGAATTTCCATTACCCCATACAATTGCGGAAGTGAAAATTCCTTAAACCTGGTAAAGAACCATTTGTCTATTATAGGATTCAAGATATGCCTGATTTGCTCGGGCCTGTACGGCTTTTCCATATATTCAATCATTTTTTCTATATTGAAAATAAGAATATAACTTTCAAATGCCATTAATGATAATGCGCAGAAATTTATAAAGTCTTTGGTTGGGGATTAATCTCGTGTAATACTAACTATTTTTACATACGACTTAATGTCCATGCTTCTTCTAAATCCCTTACTGCCCTGTAATCTGAGACTTGATATTCAAGTGGTAGGATTTTAAACTTTAGATTAAGGAGGCGGTTTAGGATAAGTTTTTAAAATACTTCTTTTACCCTTAGGTAGTCACAAACGGTGATTAAAAATCAATCTCGTTGAAATCATAAAGAATGTAGATCCTGGATTAAATACGTTAATGACTGTTGATGAGTTAGCACATCTTGGCTTAAATGTTATAGTATTTAGAGAAAGTGTACCTACCCGTATCATCGATAATAGAGGGAAATATGAATTGGATCAAATAGTTAGAGACTATACTTTGATAGATTCTAAGTGGATTTTCAATCACAGGTTAGGCGTGTCATCAGATGATTCGCCATTGAAAGCAGAGATTCAACGGGCATGGGAAATGTGGAGAGCTTCTTGGAAAGACTCTGCTAATGAAGCTGATTTTTGGGACAATTTTAAGCAGCATGATAAGATGAAATATCAGTATGAAACAAAAAAAGTTGAATATGATAATTTTAAGCCATCAGTTCTAACACAAAAAATCAGAGAAGCCGATGTTGTCGTTGTACCAAGAGGATTAATTAACAAGTTAAGAGCAGAGATTCCAGACGCAAGACTCGCTGTGCTTGAAGATGGAAAAACCGGAAATTTTCAACTAACAGTTCCTGCAACTGCGGAAAACCATCCTAGAGTATTAGTGAGAGCTCTTCCAAGTGGTTTTGATGAGCCAAGAATTGATGCAACAACTATTAATTTTCTATTTAAGGAAAAGCCTGAAAAAAGAGCTCAAACATATTCTGGATTCGAGATGTCTTATTTTTCTGACCCAATTGACCCAAGATTTTACAAAGTAGTTGAAAATCCATCAGCTCTTGCATTCATAAATCCTGTTGAAAGAGCAAGCATGAAAGTACGTGTGCCTTATGTTGAAAGAAGAAGTCGCCTGGATGAACTTTTTTTTACGGCTAGTGAAAATCAAAAAAGAAAAATTGTAAAGGATAAAGGCATACAATATGAAGAGATTGAAATCCCCCTTAATAATCAGGGATTGGGTGCAAAGGTTAATGGTTATCGTTCTGGTAGTAATGGTCTCTTGACGGATTATAGGGCTGGCAAAATTAAAAGAATAAGACAGGTGTATGGCTCATTATGGATTCAACCTCTTGATTCTATTGAAGAAATTTTAGACAGGCAGAAGAATATAGGCAAACTTGTGGATGATCCTGAATATTATAGGTTTATGAAATCCTTGGAGGAATCGATTAACCAACTTCTAGAGCCGTATTTACACCTTTCCAACATGTCAAAATTGATTTGCACTGTTTTATTGCGCTCGAAATGGGGGAGCCCTATAGCAAATCAAGCATTTTACGATGATTTTACTCGGATTGCAAAGGACTTCATAAGATTATACGAACGATTTGCAAGCCATTTAGATGCTTTGAGCCCAGAATCAAGAGAGCTTAAGGTACTACTAGCTCCAATTAGATATATAGCAGGAGAGGGTGGCAAGTTGCATGAAGCTTACCTGTTCTTGAAAACCGTTGAAGGAAGTAAACCAAGAGACTTTGATGAGTTAAGAGGCATTTTCTTTAAGAGATTGTGGCATGCTGGTGCTTCTCGTATTAAGGAACTTGAAGCTTATAATCCATTGGAAGATGATTCTCTGGAAAATGTGCGAATTAATGAAGGTGTAAGAGACTCAATGCTTGAAAAATTGAAAGAAACTCATGGTAAATTGATGGCTTATAATCCAACCCAAATCTATGAACTTAAGGGTATGACCTCTGAGAAGAAAGAAAAATTGAAGCGAGCAATTGAGCGAATGAAAACTAGTGGCTATAATCCCTTAAAAGATAGAGAGGTACAAGATATTGACCGAGAATTGCTTGCAGCCATAGCATCAAAAGTTAATAAGCTAAAATCCCAAGCTTTCAGTCTTGATGCCCGCAGGTCCCCAAATCTCGAGGCGTTACTAGCAAGATTTCATTCCCAAATGCCTGTATCAGAAGCAGATAAGGAAATCGCCTACTTAGATTATGCGGGAACAAGGCTTGCTGCTTATAATGCAGTTGCTAGATTTCTCAAGGGACAAGGATGGACAAAGCCTGAGATTTTGTCGGGTGAATTAGGAGTTGTTGATATACAGCAAGGATGGTATCCCTTAACTAGATTACAACAAACTAAACAGTATGTTAGAAACGATACGGTTTTGAATGGGAGCGAAAGAGTTGAAATTATTGATGGCACAAATGCAGGAGGAAAAACAATTGATGTAAGAAAAACCATGTTTATTGCAACCTTAGCGTTAACAGGTTTATATGTTCCAGCTGAGTATGCAGCAATCTCATTTTTTAACAGAGTAAGATTTAGGCTTAAGCAAACAGGCATGTACCACACAGGCGCTTTAGTAAGTGAGCTATCAGATATTGGAGGTGTCCTCAAAGGATTAGGCACTCCAATCTTGGTCGGCTTAGATGAAACTTTTACATCAACTAATGATATAGAAGGAGAAGCAATGACTTATTCCTTAGTCAGAAGATTAGCTGAAATTAGTAATGCAAGAGCAATTGTAACTTCTCATTATCCATCACTTCATGACATCCAACATGATCCAAGAGTCACTGGAGTAAAATTCTCGCACTTTATTTTTGAGAGAGAAGGTGGGAGACTAAGATTTCCTTACAGAAAGTTGGCAGGTGCAAACATAGAAGGAGATTATGCAGTTGCCATTGCAGAAAATGAAGGTATCCATCCGTCAATAATTATGCATGCTAAAAGACATTTGCAAAGAACCAATGAAAAATGAGAGAGCAAGAAAAACAAACAAAGGAAGGAAATCCTATTTTGGATGAAAGGACAGCAGACCTTTTATTCAGAGGGAATGATATCGAAGATATTTTATCTAGAATAAAGTCTCAATTAGTATCTGGTACTGTAACGCTTGACGACCTAATGAAAAACCCACTTTCAGACATTGCAGCGATTAATGCGAGACTTGATACAATTGGGGAACTAGTGTGCAATCCTGACCTTAGAAATAGATTAGCTGCCATTGTTAAAACTTTTGGCATAGACTATGAAGAATTTTACAAAAAACTGGATGAGTATATCAGATTAAAACACGCAGAGTCTTATTCTAAAGGACGAGTAGCAAAGCAACTTAGCAATTTCATTGATTCTATCGCTGAAGCGGCTGAACAGCTTCCGCTTGATTTAGGAAGTAGAAGATTTCATTCCAGAACATTAGAGGAAATTTCTGCAAAATACGCTGCTTTATTTGATGAAACTCATCTCCATAATGCACGACAATTCTTTGAATATGTTATAAACCTGAGTGAAAGAATGCAATCACTTAGACTAAAAAATGATGAAGGTAAAAAAACCGGATTTGCATCAATTTTTGAGCAAGATGTGGGAATAACTTATGAGCAATTGAATGCATTAATTGATGTCCAAGAATTAAAAAGATTTAAGCCGTTGGTAGAAACTGCAAAGATAATTGCTTTAGCAGCATCACCATATTTAACACTTGCAGAAAGAGCATTTGAACATAAATACTCATGTCCGGAGATTGTTCCAAGGGAAGATAATTGCTTAATAATGACATACTCCCAAAATAAATCCAGCTAAAGCTGGGGGTTTCTCAACGCAAACCATTTTACTTAAACTTTTCCCTCTTACGAGGTCGCTTACGCTAAAAGTTTAATGTATGGTTCGCTAAACGAGAAACACCCTAACAATACAAGCAACCACCTTTAAAATGAGGTGGTCGCAATGACTAAAAAACTATATCCGCACTTTAATCCAGAAGTGCACAAGATTGAGAGTAAAATAGCAACGGTGAGGACATCTCATCATTGCAAGTACAACATCAATTATCATATCATATGGATTCCAAAGTACAGGAAACCAATTTTGGTAGGCAAAGTCATAGAAGTTTTGAAAACAATTATTGACGGACAATGCCAAGAATTGAGTTTAAACAATCTTGCTTTGGAGATAATGCCAGACCATCTGCACTTGTTTGTTGGCGCAAAGCCGACAGTAACACCTTTCAAGATAATTCATAAACTGAAGGGCAATACTTCAATTCAATTAAGGCGAGTATTTCCAGATTTGAAATACTTGGGTTACAAACAGCATTTTGGAAAGGGTTTTGATGCTCTCTGGGCAAGAGGGTATTATTGCGGTTCTGCTGGGCACGTTTCGCAAGAGCAAGTCAAGCGTTACATTCAGGAGCAAATGGGAAAGGGTGTTTTTGAATATGATATTTATGGATGTCCTGCGAACTTGAAAGGACAGTTGAAGATTGGAGATTTTGTAAACGATAAAAATTGTTGAACTTAACTTATAGAACTTTATTGACTCTTTTTAATTTCAATTACTTTTGATTTAGTAAACTCTATATAACTTGTTAAACCGCCTTTCTTATAAGTTACAAATTCTCCAGAAAACACAAGAGTATCTCCGATGTTAGCTTTTAATAAATTATCTTTTTCTTCTGCTGGAAAGAATGCTTTAACATAAGGCATTAAATTGTATGGATACTCATACATCTCCATAGCTACATATTGTGAAGAAAGAGAAGCTTTATCAATTTTAGAAACGAAGATAGTAGTTTTGATTTGTTTTCCCTTAAATTCTTTAACTTTTTCATCTATTTGAATTTCTGATAATTCACGAAACTCATCAAATATTTGTTCTGCCGTCATCTCTAAAACAGGTTCTGTTTTTTGTATATTTGAATTTGATGAAGGGGATGAGTTATCACTCTCACCAAAAAGATTTCCTAGAATGCCTATACCAAAAATGATAAATAAAGTTATTGCCCACCATCGCTTATACCAGACTTTTTTGGTCTTAGGTTTGTCCATCTTAAATTAAATGAGATATGGTGTATATAAAGTTTTCTTTTTTCGCTTATAATATGCTAATAGATTGTTGAACTTATTTCTTATATGTTATTTGTTGATAGATTGCTATGGAATTGCTAAAAGCCATAGGTTTCATAAAACGAGGAAAAAATAGGAAAGAAATTTTTATGAATTTAGATAAACCTATGATGCCTTCTGAATTAGTGATGAAGATTTATAAAAGTAATAGTAATACTTATTTTAATCTTGTTTCGAGAGCATTATCTGAATTGAAAGATAAAAAGTTAGTTGAGGTCGTAAATCCAGAAGATAGGACAGGAAGAATTTATAGGAGAACAAAAGAAGGTGAGAAAGTTGTAAAGGAGTTAAATGATTAATTTTTCCCTTCGATTTTTTGTTTTAATAAAAGTTTGTAGAATCTATTTATTATTTGGTCAGTTTTAGAAAAACATTCATCAAAATAGTCAGGCAATTGAAAAACATCCCCCTCTTGCTCTTTATCTTTTCGTATATTTAAGTTTCTCTTTGAATAAGTGGTAACTCCTTCGTCTATATTATGATTAAAATGTGTTGAAATTCCTGCAATTGTGTCATGAGTTAATCTGTTTCTTCTATTGTTAAATGTAACAAACCAATCCAAATGATCAGAAATTAGAGACTTCATTATATCTTCATCAACCCAACTGCCTATTTCTCCAAAACCTTTATGCGTTGTTTCAGGGAAAAGATACCTTATCACTTTTAAGATTGTATCAAAAATGGTTTTTGTGGAAAAAAGGAAATATTCACATTGAATTAAAAAATTAGGATGATACTCATTTTCATTCTTTTTTAGAAGTTCTATTTCTTCATTGGTAAAAACTTGTTTATTTTCACAATCTTTTGAAATCTCAGAAAGGCAAATGCGGTTTAGATAGTTTCTTTTTTGGATTGTATCTAAATGTGCCTTCAAATTATAGAGATTGATTTTGTTTTGATTAACTAACACATATTCTTTTCTGCTCATTGAAGTAGTAGTTCCATTTTTCGTTTCTTCAATTTCAATTATCGGTTTCAAACTTGAAATGTTATTGAATAATTCTTCATGTGGAGTTGTCATAGAAAAACAATTCCTTATTAGAATAAATACTTTTCGAGTAAATCTACAAAATTCTCTTTGTAAATACCTCATTCACAAACCAAAGGTTATTTAATGTCCACCTCTTACACAAATACTAGAAAGAGGCGACGGGCTTCATCCCACAGATAAATCAGTGGGTATTCGCCCTACGATTTTATAAAAAATGGAAAATATGAATATGCAAGGGAACCAGTTGGAAATGATACTTACCTCGGTCCAGAGGTCAGGGTAGAAGTATTAGAAGGTGTTAACAATGGTGGCAAAACATTTGATATGAAAAAAGCTTTCAGCTTAGCAATCATGGCTTTGTCAGGCTCATGGGTTCCCGCGGGTTATGCACGAGTTTCAATAAGAGACAAAATAATCTTGAGGGAAAAAGGTCAAGGTGATGTTATTTCAGCAATGCAACAGGATTGCAGAAATGTTAAGGAAACCACACCATCAGATGGAGGATACTGGTTAATAGGATTAGATGAAACCTTCACATCCACAGAAAGAAAAGGCGGCGAAGCATTGGTATATGGGACAATACAAGTATATGGAGCATTACAATTAGTTCAATCAGTTTTAGGTCAAGGACAATCGTTGTTGATAATGTCTAGTCATTATTTGGGATTGAGCAACTATTTTACTGAGGACCAAAGAGTTACTTTCAATCATTTTCCATTTAGAAAGGAAATTGGTGTAGATGGAGCGACTAATCTTGTTTTTCCGTATAAAAAACAAAAAGGACCTTTACAAGACCATGCTTACGCCATTGCAGTTGCATCATCTAAAGGTTTTGATCAGACTATTCTTGAATATGCAAAACAAAGAATAGAAGAAAGAAGCGGTGAATTCTAATTGTTTTCATATCCCTAAGGTGGGTATTTGACAGTAATCTCTTTGCATTTAGAACAATAATGTTTTTAAATACAGCAAAATTCCATCATTATGTGCTAATTTAATTAGCCATTCTTACACCGCAAGGTGTGAATGAAATAAAATAATTTGTATATAATATATAAATTTAATCCGTCGCTTCGCGACAAATGTTACACTCGGCAAAAATTGCCCGAGTTGAACGCGAGCGTGCTCAAACGTGAGTGTTCTCGCACGCAACTCACTAATTTTTGCCTCGAAAAATTCAATGATTGAAATTAAATAACTTAAATTTCAAAAACAAAAATGGCAACAATGTATGATGTTGACGCACAGGAGTTGATTGCGAAGGCTGCTGAAGAGCTGAAAAAAGTTCCTGAAATCAAGCCGCCTCTGTGGACTCCTTTTGTTAAGACGGGAATGCATAAGGAAAGGCCGCCTGTCGATAAGGACTGGTGGTATATGAGAACTGCCTCTGTTTTAAGGGCGGTTTACCGTCTGGGGCCTATCGGGGTGTCAAAGTTAAGGGCAAAATACGGCGGCAAAAAAAACAGGGGAGTTAAAAAAGAGCATTTCTACAAGGGCTCGGGCAATATCCTAAGAAAGTCATTGCAGCAATTAGAAAAGGCTGGATTTATTAAATTTGCTGAAAAGAAAGTGCGCAAAGGCAGGGTAATAACCCCGAAAGGGATATCCTTTTTGGACAAGATTGCAACTCAAATTCAAGGTATGAGCCCCAGGCAGGAAATCAAATCATCAGATATAAAGATTGAAAACAACGAGCAATAACTCCATTATCTTTTAAATGAATGCCGCATGCCCACTCTAGACGAAATAAGAAGAAAAAAAATTGAAGAATTAATGCAGTCTCAACAGGGAAAGTTGCAGCAACAGGTGCAGGAGCAGGCTCAGGTTCAGCAGCAAATTGAGCAAATGGAGTCTATTGTCAAACAGTTTTTGACAAAAGATGCTCTGGCAAGATACGGAAGCCTAAAGACAGCGCATCATGACAAAGCACTGCAATTGCTGATGATATTGTTTCAGGCAATTCAAAAAGGGCAGATTCAGAGCGAAATAGACGACCAGGTTTTGAAAAAGATTCTTGGGCAGCTGATACCAAAGAAAAAAGAGATTAAAATCAAGAGAGTGTGAATCAATACACTTAATAAAATCAATACTATTATAAATTCAAAAACAATAAATTCAAAAATACGAAAGCGACTTTTGAAAGAAGGCATGATAAAAGTAAACCGCTTGTAATTGTTTTAATGAATAAATTGGCGAGGCAAAAATTTAATGACAGAAAAATTTTGCCAAGCACTAGAATTTGCGAAGCGGATTTAATATGTCGGAAATTGCAAAGGCGTACACCCTATTAGCTTCAGTGTAGGGAAAGCCAGCGATTTCCGAGCATGCTCAAAAACTCCGCCACACGCTCCGTACTTTAGTGCGGAGTTTTTGACATTTTAAAAACTAAAAACAAAATTTTACCTGAAAATTGAAAATGGCACGATACAAGCATCCGAGCAGAAAGCAAAGACTGGCAAGATTAAGAAGACAAACCAGATGGGCGCCATTTTGGACAGTCCCTAAAATATACGGAAAAACTAGAAGAGTTCATCCAGGAAGGCATACAAAATTAAAGCGAAGCTGGC
The DNA here is from genome assembly GCA_038046685.1 of Nanobdellota archaeon. GTDB lineage: Archaea > Nanobdellota > Nanobdellia > Woesearchaeales > GW2011-AR4. The sequence goes on along the minus strand of JBBSVT010000060.1, from coordinate 28,375 downwards.
GAAGGACAAAAACAAAGGCCTAAGATGAAATTTAATGATTTTGACAAAAAACCCCCTGAAGACTATATTTATACAATAGAGTACAAAGGATGCCTACCTGGGTATCCCGATACAATATTTTATGTTGTTCCATCCAGGGTTTTAGATGGCTTAGAAGACAAAGTCCTTGTAGTCATTCAGGACCCAAATATTAGGCCTGTTGAAGCGATACCCGAGGAAATCAAAGGTTTCATTTCCGCAAGGATAAAGGAATTGGGAATTGGGCACTTGGGATTGATATTCCCAAATCCTGGCGATTCATTATTGGAGATGTGAAATGGCTAAGAAAGAAGAAAAATCAAAACCTGTATTGGAGAGGGTATATAACATTCCGCTTAGAAGGGAAACTCTGAAAGTGCCGCCTTTCAAAAAAGCAAACAAGGCTGTTAAAACAGTAACGCAGTTTATCTCGAGGCACATGAAAACAGATAATGTGGCTATCGGCAGGTATCTAAATCTTAAGATTTGGGCACATGGCGCAAAAAATACCCCTCATCACGTTAAGGTTAAAGCAGTCAAAGACAATAAAGGCAAGGTTTTTGTTGAATTGGTTGATGCTCCAAAAGAAAAGCCAAAAGTTGAAGAAAAGAAAAAGGTAATCAAGAAGGAGGAAAAAGAAATAAAGGCAGAAGAAAAACCAGAAGAGAAAATTGAGAGGAAAGTGGAGGAGGTTAAGGAAGAAAAAGCAGAGGAAGCTAAGAAAATTGAACAGGAAGAAATTAAAGAACTAAAAAAAGAACATCCAAAAATACACGCGCCTAAAGTACCGCCAAAGCCGAAGATGCAGGAGGCAAGGCCAACTGCGCCGCGAAGTGTTTAATAATAATTAAAATTCTCCGCATCAATAAATAATTTTATTAACCCGTTAATTTTCTGCATTAACATGCAAAACCTATTGCCATTTGAAAAAATAGAAAGAAATGAATTAGTCAGAAAAGAAGCAGACACCGATGAAAAATACGGTTGCAGGCCTGAAGAAAGAAAGACAGAGGAGATAATAAATTATGGAATTGTAAACATTGACAAGCCAAAAGGCCCTACAAGCCATCAAGTATCGGATTATATTCAAAAAATTCTAAAAATAAACAAGAGCGGACATTCCGGAACATTAGATCCGGCAGTAACGGGTGTTCTTCCGGTTGCTCTTGGCAGAGCCACCAGAATTGTTCAGACACTCCTTACAGCAGGCAAAGAATACGTTGCAATTATGCACTTGCACAAGGAAATTGAAGAGGAAAAATTAAGAGAGACAATCAAAAACAAGTTTATTGGAATAATTCAGCAGATGCCTCCATTAAAAAGCTCTGTTAAAAGGCAGTTGAGGCCAAGAACAATTTATTATTTTGATATTTTGGAAAAGGATGGTAAAGATGTTCTCTTCAAAGTCGGCGTTGAAGCAGGGACATACATAAGAAAACTAATACATGACATTGGAAAAGAATTAGGAATAGGAGCCCATATGGCTGAGCTAAGGAGAACAAAAGCAGGCCCATTCAATGAATCAAGCTTAATAAAATTGCAGGAGCTAATTGATGCATATTACTTCTGGATTGAAGACAAAAATGAGAAGTTTTTGAGGCAGTCCATACGGCCAGTTGAGAACGGCATTAAACATTTCGCGAAAGTCTGGGTTTTTGATGCAACCGTTGAAAGCTTATGCCACGGTGTTGACTTGAAGGTGCCTGGCATAAGCAAATTAAACGGCAATATCAACAAAAATGAAATAGTCTCAATTATGACCCTAAAAGATGAGCTGGTTGCCTTGGGCACTGCTAAAATGGGCTCAAAAGAGATGACTGGAGAGAAAGGAATTGCTGTCCAGACTGAAAGAGTATTTATGCAGCCCGGGATTTACAAAATGTCTAAACCGCATAATGAATGATTGGCAAAATGTACGGTTTGTTCGATGTGAATTTTGATTTAACTTCAAACTAGGGATTAAATGTGATTAAAAGTGTGTATATTGGTTGTTAGGTTCAATCAGAAGTCGCCTAAATTTGAAAAAGAGATGGATTTCAGCAAGACTGACATTGCAAAAGGAGCTGAAATTTCCAGAGCATCATTATTCAACTATTGGGCGGAAATTGAAAAGCATGGCATTGTGAAAACAACAAGAAGCTTTGGCAAGACAAGATTGTACACTTTAAACAACAAAAATCCAGTAACACAGAAGATTATTGAATTGGAAAAAACATTGATTGCAGAGGCATTGGAGAAAGCAACAAAGAAAGAGATTATTATTGAACACTAATTTTTATTTTCTAAAACCAGAAAAAATGACCACAGCTAAACTTTTTACATCTCTGCCGGCTTTTTCAACAATTTCCGCAATATTATTAGAATTCACTCAACAACATTATCAACAATTTTTTGCCCTCTTAGTTTATTAAATAATTCAAATGCTTCATCTGGTGAATAGTTTTCATGCACTACAGCCCTAACAGCTTTTATCATTGCAACTGGATTTTCTGACTGGAAGATGTTCCTGCCCATATCAACTCCGGCAGCGCCTTTGCTGATTGCACTCTGGCACATTTCCAGAGCATCTTTTTCAGGTATCTTTTTGCCGCCTGCTATCACAATCGGCACAGGACAGCCTTCGACAACCTTATCAAAATCTTCAGCGCAATAGTAAGTCTTAACCATATGCGCGCCAATCTCTGCTGCTATCCTGCAAGCCAATCCAAGGTATCTTGCATCTCTTGCCATCTCCTTCCCAACAGCTGTAATTGCCAATACGGGCATTCCGAACTCTTCCGCCTCATTAACAAGTCTGCCCAAGTTTGAGATGGTTCTGTCTTCGTTTTTTTCTCCCACAAAAATCGACATGCCGACTCCAACAGCATTCAGCCTTAATGCCTCTTTCATTGATGTAGTTATATCTTCATTTGATAACTCTCCAAGAACACTTGGGCCGCCGGAAACTCTCAAAAAGATGGGAGTGCTTGTTATAGGGCTGATGCAGTTTCTCAAAACTCCACGGGTTACAAATAAAGAGTCACAATAGGGCATTAAAGGGTTTATTGTTTCTCTCGGTTTTTTCAGCCCAGTCGTTGGGCCCTGGAAATATCCATGGTCAACAGCAAGCATTACAGTCTTGCCACTCTTTTGATTAAAAATTCTCGCTAATCTGTTGTTGAATCCCCAGTTCATATTAAACACCTTAAGCATATTATAGAGCAACATTTATAAATTTTTTCAATTAAGTAGAGTCTATGAAGGAAAAAATTGCAAAAATATGTAAAAATATAGAAAAAGAAAAAAATATAAAAGTATTATTTGCTGTTGAAAATGGGAGTAGGGCATGGAAAAGGGAATTATTCATAATATTTCTGTTATGGATAAGGACATTGAATCATTTTTGAAGGATGAGAGTGAAGCACCTACAGAAAAACCACATGCAACATTGAATAAACTTAATAAGGAGTTAAGGAGGATCGTCTTGGACAAATAAATCGACAAGTTTATAAACAAATATAGTATAAACGGTTATATGATAACAAAAATTAAATCGAGTGATTGGAAAAATATTAAGATTAAAGAGACTAATGAAATGAAGACTGGGCAAGGCGATATTAGTTGGGTTTATGAATTCTTAGGGTGGGGTAGAAATGCCAAGCGAACCTGAAGAGATAGGTAGGTTTGCTTTTGGAATTAGGATTTATCGTTACTCTGATGGCAGAGTAGAGTATGATACCCAAAGCAGAAACGAGGGTGTACCAATAGAAATTGTTTTAATGCAATTAAAAGCTTTCTTAAGAAATCAAGAGAATGAATACTTTGATAAATATGACAGCAGTCTATCAAAAGCTTCTTTTAAAGGTGATGATGAGAGTTAATTTGCCTGATGATAACTATAAATTTCTTCTTTCAAACACAAAACCAACCATTGTTTTATTGTCTAGAACTTTTTTTTCATAAATTTTAATATTAATGTATCCTTTTTCCTTCAAATAAGCAATTTATTTGTTCCTCACAAATCTTTCAATCTCTTCCCTTGCTGGCTTTATAATACCTTTCTCAGTAATAATTCCGGTAATATATTTTGCAGGAGTTACATCAAACGCAGGATTTTTTGCAGAGCTTTCTTCTGGGGCAATTCTTATTTTTTTTATTTGGTTATTTTCGTCAATGCCTGAAATGTATAAAATTTCATCTTCATGCCTTTCTTCAATTGGTATGTCGTCACCGCTTTTAGCATTTGTGTCAAATGTCGATAACGGGGCAGCAGCATAAAACGGAACGTTATTTTCCTTCGCCAAAACAGCTTTTGAGTAAGTGCCGATCTTGTTTGCGACGTCGCCATTCATTGCAATCCTGTCAGCTCCGACAATCGCTAAATCTATTTTTTTGTTTTTCATGTAAAAACCAGCTGCATTGTCGGCAATGATTGCGTGGTTTATTTTTTCTTGCGCCAATTCCCATGCAGTCAACGAACTTCCTTGATTTCTTGGTCTCGTTTCATCAACATAAACAAAAATGTTTTTTTTATTATAATGTGCTATTCTGATTGGGGCTAATGCGGTCCCAAAATCAACGCAAGCAAGAGCGCCTGCATTGCAATGCGTTAGTATGCTTGAGTTATTTATTATCAATTTACTGCCATGTTCGCCTATTTGCCGACAAACTTCAGCACTCCAATCAGAGTAATTTCCTGCAGCTTCGAATGCGCGCATCTTTGAGTGGGCTATGCTTGAGTCTTGAAACATTTTTCCATTGACAAAATCAATTGCATATGCCAAATCATTGGCTGTTGGCCTTGTTGCTTTCAGGAATTGCGATGCTTTAAGCGTATGCCCCTTAAATTCTTCAAAATTTTCGCTTTCAAATTCCAAAATCGCCTGTGCAAACCCATAAGCTCCAGCTGCCCCAATTGCAGGAGCGCCTCTGATAATCATTGTTTTTATCGCATTCGCTGTCTCTAAATAACTCTTTGATCGATAAATCTCAAATTTATGAGGAAGAAGCTGCTGATTTATCATATAAACTGAAGAGTCCTGCATCCATACAGTCCGATAGTTTTTGTTGTTGATGAGCATTAAAAAACAGAAAACGTAATGTAATTTAAAAAGTTTATTTAATACAGAATTGTTAATTTGACTTTAATCTATCTTCGACAAGGACTGGTGAATAACTCTGGTTTGGGTTTGTATTCCCAAAATTTATATTTATTCTCCAAATTCGGTATTTGCCATGTCCGTAATCATCTTTAACTTCAAAAAAACCATCTGGAATACTTCCACGCAATATTGTTGATTGTGCACCACTTGTATTCCATTCTCTACCTAAGCTTACAAAGCCATTTTTAGGATTGTAGATTAGTGAACTTTTTCCTGATGTCAGTTCATAGTCGCCATTTCGATTTGGTCCCCTAACAGTTAGTTGTTTGTTGCCGATATGAATACGCCCTGATTTTTCGTTAAATTCTTGTTTATATATTGACTCTAACAGTATTCTATCAATAAATTCTTGCAAACTACTAAAACTGCTACTCATATTGCCTATTGTATAACCAAAATGAGCTTTATTGTCTCTAATTCCAAATGGATTTAAATTAACAAGTATATAATCAGAGGCAACTCTTCCAAAAAGACTACTCTGGGCGAATTTTTTACCTAACTTATCCGATATTTTTAGATACCTTCCTAACAAAACTTCAATATTAATTCCTGTAGGTAATTGAACTTTTTCTCTATAAATTTCTCCGACTCCATCTTTTCGTACAAGTAAAGTGTCGGATTTGGTGTCATATTCAATAGAAGAGGGAATATCATATAGTTCATTATCTTGAACCCATCTCCTTACAAATTTATCAGGCTCATAAGTCCAAGTTGCTTTTTCATCAATGCCTCTTAATTTGCTTTGATATTGAATAACACCTCTTTGCTTCCAAACTTCCATAACAGCTTCTTCTCCATGGGAAGTTCTAACATGAACGCTATTAGTTTGTGGATTATATCTAATGTCAGTGAAATGGCCCGAGCCTCGAGAATATTTGTTGTCAGGCCTAAAAGAACGATTTTCTAATGCAGGAGTCAAAAGGACCGTAAGATTATCTTCTTTCGCTAATTCAAAGCCCAAATCCTTCATAGGCTGAGGTATATCGAGAATTTCGTGATTACTTGCTAAAGCTAAAGGTGCAAGTCCTAATGTTGCAGCAGACGCTACAGCGCCCGCACTTCTTCTCAGGAAATCCCTTCTTGAAAGTTGCTGTTGTGCTATTTGTAATGTTGCGTCTAAACTCATGTTATCGAACCACCCATTAATCTTTAATAATAACTAATATTTAAATCTTTCGATTTTTTATTATTTTCAAGTAGTTAAAATATAAGCTCAATCTTTTTATATAACCAATTAATTCATTTAACTCATGAACCTAAAGTCAGCCATTAGAACAATTCCGCATTGGCCTAAGCATGGCGTAATGTTTAGAGACATTACCACCTTACTGAAAGATGCGAAGGCTTTTAATTATGTAATTGATAAATTCTATGAAAGATATAAAGATATCCCCATTGATTTAGTAGCTGGAATAGAAAGCAGGGGCTTTATTTTAGGGGGAGCTGTTGCAAATAAATTGCGGAAAGGATTTATTCCAATAAGAAAAGAAGGGAAGCTTCCGTATAAAACAGTGAAAGAAAGCTATGATTTGGAGTATGGCAGAGCTATAGTTGAAATCCACGTCGACGCCATTCCAAAAGGTTCAAGAGTTTTGCTTGTTGATGATTTGATAGCCACAGCAGGCACATTGGTTGCCGCGACAAATCTAATAGAAAAACTTGGCGGCAAGGTTATTGAATGCGCTGTAATAATAGAACTACCTGATTTGCATGGCAGAGAACTGATTGAAAAAAAGGGCCACAAATTATTTTCGCTCATTCAATTCGAGGGAGAATAATACCTTTCTTTATTTGTCTTGTATCTCCCCGTAACCTATCAGCCTAAACCTGTTTACTATTCTTCTGGAAATGGTAACCCTAGAGCCAGCATCAGCGCAAACTGGCAATTTTAATCTGCATCGCACTTTATTTTTTCTCAATTCAATAACCATGCCTACAGTTGCTGCAGAATTTACGTTAAGCATCAGGGGTTCGCCCATCTTTATTGGTTCTACATTACTTTCTTCTTTTGTTCCAACGACACGCTGAAGCAAATGAACATACAATATTAGTTCATTCCAAACTTTTGGAAGCTTTGCAGGCTGTCCAACCACAGAGCCGGTCAGCTGATCTGATTTAACGATTGAAGGGTCCAAAGAGGTTAAAACCCCTATCGAGCCGCTTGGCCCTACCGATTCCAGAGTTTCCCCGCCGGTGTTTAAGCTTACAATTTCAGTAGTTAGTGGTTTCCACACTTGCTGGTTTTTCTCAACTATAACTCTCCCTGGCCTTATTTCGATTAAATCCCCTATTTTCAGCATTCCTTGCTTTAAGCTTCCTCCTAAAACGCCTCCAACTAATTTGTCAGGAGTAATCCCAGGTTTATTTATATCAAAGCTTCTGGCAACCAGCATTATCGGTTCCTTAGTAATATCCCTAACTGGCGTTGGAATATTTTCATCAATTGCCTGCATAAGAAAATCTAGGCCTGCCCTGTGTTGGGCAGAAATTGGAATTACTGCAGCATTTTCAAAATCGGTTCCCTTGAGAAATTGCTGTATTTGCTCATAATTTTTTATGGCAGTCTCCTCGTTCACCAAATCAATCTTATTTTGGACAACAACCACATGCTTAACCCCAATAATCTGTAAGGCCATTAGGTGCTCTCTTGTCTGGGGCTGGGGACATTGCTCATTAGCTGCGACCAAGAGCAATGCACCATCCATTATAATAGCGCCGCTCAGCATTGTTGCCATTAATGATTCATGGCCTGGCGCATCAACAAAGCTAACTTTTCGCAGCGGCATTGCCTTACTGTTGCATATCAGGCAGGTTTCTTTAGTTGTGTACGCTTTGGCTCCTTTGCACTTTTCGCACTTCCTAAACATGGAGTTTGCATAACCCAGCCTTATCGTAATTCCGCGCTTTAGCTCTTCAGAATGAGTATCTGTCCATTTCCCGCTTAATCGCTCAAGCAAAGTTGTTTTTCCATGGTCAACATGGCCAACCATTCCAATATTAACAGAGGGTTGTTGTGGCAAATCTTGCTGCTCATCTTTCTTCTTTCTAGCCATCTTTAATTGAAGTTTGATATAAGACCTATTCTTTTTTCCCTTCTTTAGTCTTTTTCTTTTCTTCTTTTGCCTCTGATTTTTCTTCTTTTTTTGTCCCTTCAGGAACTGAAAACATTTCCGCAAGCTTTTTCGGGCCTTCCTTTGTAACCTTCAAATTAATTTGCGATATTTTTTCATGTATCTTGTGGCCGCAAACTGTTTTCCTTCGCTTAATACCCTTTGTATGGCTTCTAAAGCCCACTCCCCCATAAATCGATATTTTTTTTCTCAATCCTAGGATCCCTTTTCTCATTGGAAATCCGCAGTAATCTGAGCCTCCGGTAACCTGAAACTCATAACCGTCAATATCTATACTCTCACCTTTTATTGATTCTCCTATATTAAGGCCTATAAAAGGTCTTGCAGAGTCGTCCTTTACTTCCCTCTGGAAAGTTTTTCCAGTAGAGGGCTCTGAAATGCATAGTTTAAAGCTGGTCATCTTTTCCTCCAAAATAAGCTTGCATTTTGCAAGAAACAAGGTTTATTTAAATAATTTATGCCTCAGATTTTCGCAATGGAAACGCTAGAACCGTAACTCGGAATTTGATGTGTAGGCCCGTCAATTAATATGATTAGCCTATTCATATAGTAGAATGATACCAGTAAAAACACAAATGGCATTATATTTGCCCATAGGTTTAAATTAAGCGCAAACATTACAAAAGGGAATAGCGACGCTGAACAAAGGAAGAGCAATGCGATTAATAAATTGTTCAGTACCCTAGTGCATTTCTTTAAGTTTCTTGAGCTGTCAACGTTAGTTAAGACAATAGCCAATATGTGATGAATTGCCATAAATCTTTTGTAGATTAAATAAAGCAAATATATCAATAATGCTGCGCTTACAAAATAAAAGAAGTACAGGAAAATTTCGTGGAAGTTGCTTTCAATAATAAATGATATTCTCCTCAGGATAAGAGATGATGCAACTGCAAGTATTGCAAGCATAAAAGCAAATTTCGATTCTGACTTAAGTCTCTTGGTGAAAGAAGTTTCTATCTCAGTCTGGTCAAAGAATTTTCTCATATAGTTGGAGATTCTCTCTAGCCTAAGCCTGGCCCTAATCGGCACTTTTGAATTAATAGTATTATGCAGACTTTCGCTGTAATTAATCCCAATTGACATCGCTATCGCACTAATGAAAATAATTGCAGCTGTTATGCTGACCAAATCAATGCTGACTCCAAATTTTTCACTCTCCTTTGCAATTAGCAAAGAAAATTCCCCTACAGACACCATCGCAATGCTTGAAAAAAATGGCTGCTCATTTTTAAAGTTCGCCAATAGGAAAGTGAAAAGACCTATGGCAATAAATCTTGAGATGAATACTGTAAGAATCAAAATGCCAATCAAGCCAAGATTTGACTCGACGGACTTGAAATCAACTAAGGTGCCCATCGAAATAAAGAAGACTGATGTGAAAATCAATGCGTATGGATGTATGGCCCTTCCATACTCCTTGGAATTTGGCAAGGATGCTATCAAGCTGCCTGCTAAAAATGCACCTGCCGACGGCGTTAATCCCAGATAAAATGCAAAATAACTAAACAATGCACCGATACCCAATGAAAGAAAACTTAAAACAGATTCTTCGCTGCTGTTTTTCAATATCACAGTTATCGAATATTTTAGGATTTTCATAGTGATAAGGTAGGCAACTATCAGCACGGCCGTTGAAAAAATGATGTGTTCAAATGTCGATATTAGGCTGCTGTTAGAGTCCTTCATTCCTGAAAAAAATGTGAGCGCCATGACAGCAAGAATATCTTCTATGATGAGGATTGCAATGAGCAATGGAACTTCTTTTCTCCTGAACATTTCTTTTTGCTCCAGAACCTTGATGACTACAATTGTGCTGCTGAAAGACAGAATAACACCAATAAACAATGCAACCTTTGAGCCGAGACCTAATAACAATGCTGTTTCGTAGCCAAAAAAAAGGACAATCGCGAATTTTAGTAAGCCTATCAATATGGACCTAGCTCCAATCTTGATAAGTTTTGAAATATCAAATTCAAGGCCTATTATGAAAAGAATTAATATAGCGCCAAAGTCTGCCATTATTTTTATCATCCCAACATCCTGAACAAGGTTAAGTGAATTTGGGCCTATGATTGCACCTATTAATAATAAGCCAAATACAGCAGGCTGTTTAAATCTTGCTGCGATAATGCCGCCTATCACAGCACAAAAGAAAAGTATTCCCAAGCTGATAAGTTCCGTTGCCATTTCATTAAATTTCTGGGCGATAGATAGCTAAATCTAATGTCCCAACGTTTATCCACATTTTTAACTATATTAGTATATAAAAATGTATATTAATATCTAAAAAGTTATATTACTTATATTTAAAGATTTCGGTTGGATATATTCAAAATAAGGTGCTTTAAATTATTTACTATATAGAAAATTAATGCACAACTTTATAAAGCCAAAACATTTATAAAGTAGGATAAATAAGATAAGTAAGGTTTTTTAAAATGCCTAAAAAATATGTAACTAAGGAAAAGCTTAGCATTACTTTGGACAAAGATTTAGTGAAATTTCTAAATGAAGAGTGTCAAGAAAGAACTATGAAGCTCTCAAACTATATCCAAAAATTAATCAAAATAGGTTTAGAACATGAAAAGAAGTAAAGCACAAATAACACTGTTCATAATACTTGTAACAATTTTATTATTTGTAGTTGGAATTGGTATTTATTTTATTTCTAACTTACAAAAAGAAAAAATTCAAAATACTCAAGAAAAAATTCAAGAAAGTAATCTTGAGCTTTCTCCTATAAATAGATATGTTGAAGAGTGCTTAAAAAAGGCCTCTATTGAATCTGCCTTTGAACTAGGTCTACAGCAGGGCTACAATGAAGTGCCAAGCCCATATCTCGATACAAACTTTTCCAACATAGCGTATTATTCTCACAAGGGAAATGTCTTAGCCCCAACGACCAAAATTGTAGAGAAAGAGCTTGCCAAAATAATTGAAGAAAATATTTTGATTGACTGTACAGATTACTCAATATTTGAAAAATTGGGCTTTAACATTGAGTTCAATGATATAAACGCTACCACAAAAATTTACAATAATGAGGTTATTATTAACGTCGATTATCCTTTAAGCATAAAGAAGGATAACACAATAAGTTCTGTATCAAAGTTCACATATGCATTGCCAATTAGATTAGGTCATATGCTTGATGTCTCAAATGAGTTGGTTAGTGCTGTATCTGATGAGCCATACGCCTTAGACCTCACGCTGCTTCTGAATTATGACGTAGATATATCTGTAATCCATTATGACAATTGTAATGATGTCTATATTATTGTTGATAATGAATCAAAGACAACGTATGGTGATGACTATGTTTTCACTTTTGGTGTCGGTCTTGAAGAACAATATTGTAAAGTAAATGATAGCACTGAAAAACTTCTACTTAATATTTCTTCTTATTATAAAGAAAATAACAATCCTGTACTAGAGCTTATCCCATACTTAAGTGCTATCACTAACCAAGAATTCAGTTACAAATTAAACGCTTATGACCTAGATAATGATACGCTATTCTTTCTAACTGAAGGTATATTGCAAAACTATACCTATGTATTAAGTGGCGAAATACGGTTTAAACCAAATGAATCACTTAAAGGTATGCATCTAATTAACGCAACAGTTATTGACATTAATTCAGGCTCTGATTCACAACAATTTTATCTTGAAATAAAATGACAAGAAAAATTATTAGCATGTTTATAATCTATTTAGTTTTAGCTTCATTTATTTCTATTCAAATTAACGCAGAACCTCCAACTAAAACTTCAGAGTTTCCAGATAACACTAAACCAGAAGAGCAGGAAAAGTGGATACTGAACAATCCAAACTTGTTTGATTCTAATAATCTAAACCAGAAAGATGCATTTCTGAGAGCGTATAATAAAGGAAAAGTAGAACTTCCTACCCATATTGAAACAGTAAGCAACTATGTTTCTACATTTAGCAATGGTATTCCTACAGCTAAGGATAGAGAAATTGCCAATAAATATGTTTCCTATGTAATAAAGAAAAATGCTGACTTTAATGAAGGAGATATAAGAATTACGATTGACACCAAAACACAGGCATCTCATATAATCACAAGCGACGGAATAAAGCACAGTGTATCTGAGTTAAGCAAAATTAACAACTTGATTGGCATCAGGTCTCGAGCAGATGGTCTTCTAGAGCTGATAACCAATGACAAAGGTGTTATTATACTAATAGGCACTACTCTGAATATGAACAAAAATAATGAGGTTGTATTAAGCAATGGGCAAACAATTAAGTTTGAAGAGAATAAGTACACAACACGAATTGAGGTTAATGAATTTGGCTCTACAGTTACATGTGAAAAAAAGTGTATTCTGAGCAAGGGATATGCAATATTTGAATTAAATGACAATGGCAAATTCTTAAATCATGGAAAAAACAGATTTAGCGTTATAGATGGCACTGCAAGACTTGGCCAGAGTTATCTGTCAGGAGCATTTTCATTTTCACTTAAAATTGGCAAAGATAGCCATACAGAGTTTGACCTCTCACGAATTATTGAGCTAATAAAATTCGGCAAATCTGGCAATTATTTAAAGAACAGCTTCATGCACCTTGAAGATCCTCAAGTAAATGATGGCAAACTGCATTTTGGCAATGTTGATATTGCAACTGGAAGTGGTGGTGCCACAGTTGCGGCTTGCTTTGATTGCAAGGATACAAAGAATTTTGACTTTTATTCTGGTGGTTATGTCAATTTTAAGCCATTTAAAAACAACAACTGCAACTCTGCTTCTTGCGAGACAGTTTACAAAGCTGAAATAAAAGGACTTGTTGCAGCAAGATTTGAAAAAGATGCATTTCATGAAGGTTTTGACAGAAATCTAGTTGTTTCTTATTATCCAAATGGAAAAAATTCGAAAGATGTTGGCACTGGAATTCTTACATTAGACAGTTGCAATGAATGTGAGATTGGCGAAGGGCACATAGTTGGTGTACAGACACTGAATAATAATTTCTTTAGGATAGAGAATGAGCCCTATTCTTCAGAAAAACAGCAGCCGCAGCTTCGCAACAAGCTGGTTGGGATGGCTTCAAATCTAATTCCTTATGTTCATCTTGCAAAATTCAACAAAGAAGGCATCAATTTCTATGATAAAGATGTTTATTACACTTTGGGAACTGATGTTTCTATAGCTGCTATGGGTACATTTGATGCATATAATACAGGAGCTTATAGGTCAACAATACTTGGAGGCTCTCCTGGGAAAAACACCGTGGAAAAATACTTGAGAGAATACTATCAAGACAACTCACAAGGACCTAACAGCAAAGCTATAGGCATTCTAAACGAGCTCAAGAATACAAAATATGAGCGCGACATTTATGTAGTTGATAACACTGCCTTCAAATACGACAAAAATGGGAACAAGGTTAATGTTCAAAATTTATACATCACAACAAAAGACAATAAAGTAATTATAGACCAGATTGGTGTAGTTGAATCGGGAAAATATGCGGATTTCTTCCAACGACAATCAACAAAAGAAATTGTTGATATACTAGATAAAAAAGGGTTAACAGGCAAAGAAAGGCAAGAAGAATTTGAAAGATTAAGACAGTTAAAAAACGATGAAATTTTCTTTAAGACAAGATTACAAAGTTTTTCTGCAATGATAGACAAAGGAAGAGAAATCAGCGAAAGCTACTCTTGGCCTTTTGGAGTTATCAAGAATTTAATTAGTGCCCGTCCATTAACAGATGCTCAGATAGAAGAAGCTAGAAAATACATCGTTGATTACAAGCTAAAATATGATGGCTCTAAAAAAATATTTGAGATGCAATCTAATGGATTGGCTCTTGAAGATGTTTACAAAAATAGCGACAGCTCTCCAGAAATTAAAGCAGCATTTCAAGAGCCATTTTTAGTCCATAAACTAAATCAGGAGATAATTGAAAAAGCTAAATTTCAGTCACAGGACGCTGAAATAAGGTCGGATACGTGGATTAATATTTATTATTTGGAAAATGGAGAACTTAAATCAAAACCTGTAGAGTTAAGAAATGCTAATAGAATTTCTGCCTTAGGCACGTCGCGAGCATATGTGAAAGATACCAGCACTTATTCTTCAGATACAAGATTGGCTTTTGATATATATTCACAACAAATTGCTTCTGAATTAAGCTCAAAAGAAAGCAAAGAAGCATTTGAAAAATATAAACAAAATTTAATTAGCAACAGCAAAGCAGATGGTGTGCAATATAACAGGTATAAGGAGGGCTCTATTTTTGCGTATAGCAATGAAAAAGATTTTGCTGCAGACGGTGTCAAGCCCTCTAATTATATAAAATTAAGTGATGGAAAATACTTTGTCGCTTCTCCTGAAGTTATAAAACAGATAAAAGATGGAAAAATAAACCCAAGTGACTTGATTGAATTATCACAAATTAACCAAAAATATCAGCAAGATGAACGAGCTAAACAGCTTAAGCTAATTGCAGATGCTCTTATACCGAGTAATTATGTGGAAGCTGGAGTTAATTTGGCTACTGGGTATGGTCCTCTGGTAAAAGGTGCTTTAGGTGTGTATAAAGCAAGGACAGTAATGAAAGCAGCACTTGCTGCTGCTGAGCTGACTGGGAATGTTGCTTTGACGGGATTGGTAGGGGTAGCGAGAAGTCCATATGAAGAGCAGAGATTATTGCGACAGATGATGAAGCAATCCTCAAACAGAAAACCAAGTAGTGTCTCATTTGATTTGTCAACAGGCACTACCTATGAATGGAAACTTGCACCTCCAAAAGAAGACCGTATTGCACTTAGTAGAAGTAGGCAAGTTGATGCCGAAGTACCTTTTGGAATTCTTGGAGAACATTCTCATGAAGGCAGAACAGTGACATTTACCGAGACATCTTATGATGTTCCAAAACGTAAAGATATTGCCGTATTTAAAGAAGACACAAGTCGTGCTGAGGAAATACCACAAAATACAATTCTCAAAGCATTACGGGAAGTTAAATATGAATCAGAGAACATTATGAAAGAACTTCATAATGTTGACACCCAAAGAAGTTTTGGTATCACTAAAGAAATTGAAGATATGACTGAAGTAGAACGAAGAGCGGTACTAACTCAAGTGATTAATGCTGATGAGTTTAGATTACCGTCGCAGACTGGAGATGCAGGTCCAAATAGAGTGATATGGATGAAGGACTCAGGAACTGATTCTAAAAATATGAGAAATCAATTTGATTTGGAAATAAGAGTAACTAAATTAAAGGAAGCGCAAAGAAGCCTTCTCGAATCAGATGCTTTACTAAAGCAGCTAAGAATAGACAAGATTACGTTAGATCCGGAATTGGTTAATGAAGGTGCTGTTACACCAGAGCTAATTTTAGATTTAGCTAGAAGAGATGTACAATCAACAAGGTCATCAACTGTAAGCGGTATTTTTTCATCTTCTGTAGTTGATGGACACGTTCATCCTGCTAATAGATTTAATACTGGCTCTGCCACCTTAAATAAGTTATTAACAGAAGCCGTAGGAGAAAACGCTTTTGAATTCAGGATGACAGATAAAGAAAAATTAAAACGTGCTATAGAGGTCGCACCATATGAATTGAGAATAAGTGCCAAAGTCAACGCAGACGACATGGTAGTTAGTAGCCGTCGATTGTTGGATATTTTCACGGCTGAAGACCCAAAAAAAGCATACGTAAAGATACGAGCAGACCAAGCTAAGGAAGCTCTTTCAACGGGAGACAACATATACATCGCAGAAACAGAAAGAGTAATTTCCTCTGATGATGTGCTATGGAACGTTGATCCAATAACTGGTGAGAACATTGCATCTAACCCAAGGAGAAGACTTGAACTATTTATTGAGAATCAAGATATTATTCCACGTAATTACATAGACCCGCAAGCTCTTACCAATCTTCAAGTGGATTTAGTGCTAGATTATATTAGTGCTAATCGCAGAGTTGAAAAATCAAGAGAGCTGCTGAAGAAAATAGAAGAAGGAGCAACATTTGAAGAATTATTTTTTAGTGCTATTGACCCCGGGGTGTATCTCCCTTCAACAATGCCAGGTGATTTAAGTGTTTTGCTCCTTAATCCACAGAAACTAGAAGGACTACCTACAGGAGAACAAATTCGAAAATCCAAACTACTTTACCCTGCTGGTGTTTCATACGGACAAACATTAGTCTTATATGAAGAAAAAACTGGACTACTACACATAAAATTTGTGGTTGGAGATAAGGTCATAAACGAAGGAACTGTCCCGTTAGGAGAATTTCTCAGAAAAAGAACTACGGTTGTAGGTGATAAAATATCAAAAGAAGAACAATTGTTTGCAAAATTAGAACAGCTTCAAGCAGAGCAAAGCAAAAAAATAAAAGTTTCTCATGAAGTCGGATTACGTCTTGATCGGGAAGGTCTAACTCAATATTCACCAAATGTACAGGAAGTACTAAAATTCAGTCAAACAAATGATTTACCTATTGACGAAATAGTTTCAATGTCTAAAATCACTGAAGGCATGACCTCTTCTCAGACCAAAGAGGTAATCAAGGCATTAAAAGATGGAACTATTGAACCTCATGATATAGACTTATTAAAAGGATTTACGGATTTTGAGCGAATAGTACGAAGTTTGAATAATGGAGAAGTATCATTAACTACAGTTAAATCATTAGCACAGGTTCAAAATATTAAGGAATTCAATCCAGAGTCGTTATCGAGTTTAGCTAGGTATTACGAAAAGACGGGCGATACACGGGCTGTAGAAAAGGTAGTCGATGTAGCTGGGGGCAGAAGTTTCGTTGAAGTTGAAGAATTAATAACGTCGCTAGAAAAAGGCGTAATTACTCTTAGCGATATTGATTTATTGAAAGACTTTAAAGACCTATATTTGCCTGTTTCCTTTCTCAGAAAAGGGTATATAACGATAGACGGAATTAAGCTAGTGGCACAAATCGAAAACGTCAAGGAAATTGAATCTGTAACTTTAGTTAGCTTAGCTGAATATCTTGATAAGACAAGAGACGTTCAAAGTGCAACCAAAATTCTTGATATTATAAAACCATTAGATTACAGTGCACAAGCTGATTTAGTGAGAAACTTAGAAGAGGGTAGGATAGACTTGACTCAGTTGGCTTCTATTGTTGAAAAACTAAAAGAATTTCCATTGAACAAACAAAGAGATATGGTTTTGAGCTTAATACGAGAATTTCGAAAAGACCGCTGAATGAATCTAAAACTTACATATTCATCCAAATTCATTCAATTTATATCTCACCGGATTCAAATCTCTTAATCTCTCAAACAGATTGTGATATTCTCCAAATATGTGCAATACACCCCCAAAATGCATGAAATCTCCAGCTCCTCTAGTTCTTCCTGTTTTGTACCATAACTCTCTAATTCTTCTTTCCATATGTGTATCACGCATTTCGGTTTCAGTTTTCATATTCTTGTCTCGAATCCTGCTTGAGCTAGAATATCGATATTCATCTATCCGTGCTCTTGTGGAATCGTCATACTTTGCAAGTGCTAAATAAGTGGAAAGCAAAGCAGCGATTGAATTACTTAATTTTATTCCTTGAGTTAAATGCATAAATAAAACATGTCTCCACTCATCCATCTCTCGTATTATATCAGGTTTTTCTTCTGGTTGTAAATATGAGGATATGTCAGAAGGGTCAAGCTTAGTTTTTGGAACAAAAGTGTCAACCAAATAAACTTTAGGCGTCCATTTTCTTTTCATTGCTTCTGCAACTTTTAATTCAGAACCATACGTACCCAAATATTTGGCAAATCTTTCTAAGTTATCATCACTCAATGCTAAACCTCTATAATCTCTGATTAAACCAACAGTCCCATCAATAGTTCTTTGAGAAAATTGCACACTGTCTTCCAAGGCTTCAACACTAAGATCAGAAGGTCTAAATTGTTCTATTGCTCTAACTAATCTTGATTCACCTTCAACATCG
Organism: Nanobdellota archaeon; assembly: GCA_038046685.1. Classification (GTDB taxonomy): domain Archaea; phylum Nanobdellota; class Nanobdellia; order Woesearchaeales; family GW2011-AR4. Next base: position 10,107 of record JBBSVT010000060.1, on the reverse strand, counting down.
GTATGAATTCCACCGACTAAGATAAGTTTTCTAGTCATAAAATTTAACCTCATAAATCTTGTTTATATTTACGATCGCTCCTCCAAAGGTTAACTTCTCCAAGCATTTTATCTGCTGCTCTAATTGCTTCACCTACTGTTGCATGATATAGAAATTGAGGTTTAGGGTGTTTTCTCATCAAATGTTTCGAAAATTCTGGGTCGCTAGGAACAAATTCACCACAAATATCAAAACTTTGCGGGTTCGTTGGATAGTCCCTTGCACGAGTCGGTTCAATCGCTACTACCCACACAACTGCTCTCTCAGCTGCGTTAGGCACGCCAGAACGTCCTGTAACTACTATTTCTTTTCTATACAATCCATTTGGGTCTTCCGGTCTAACTATGTCTGATATGTCTGCCATTTTATTTTTACTGAGGAGTAGTATATTTTGTATATAAATCTTTCGATTTTCAAGAGTTTTTAGAGAAAAAACAATTAAACAACCTCTTCTGCAAATTTTTAACTAGACTAAATCTTGAGTATTGTTTCTTATTCTATAAACTTATCTTTATACTTTAACACTTCTTTACTCGCTTTTCCATATTCATCTTCATGTTTTGCGAATTCTTCAAGCTCTTTAAGTACAGAAGAGGTTGTTACTATTTTTGTCAGCTTCAAAACATTATCAATTACTTTGACAACTCCTAAACTTATTAAAGCAGAAGTGTCAAAGATATATTCACCCTTTTCTGAATTTTCTTCCAATTTCAATTCCCTTTTTAACTGATTCTATAGCTTTTTTCTTTATAAATTCCATCTCATCAGCAACTTCTTTTCCGACCATCTTCTCTATCTTTCCTTTGTTAATCATTCCATTGGCGTACAAAGTGCTCAATTCCATTAAAAGCTTATTCTTTTCCTCATGCACTTCTTCAGCTAGTTTTGTCTTTACCCATTCTGATTTATTCACTTTTAGCAGTTTTGAAATTATATCTAAGTCATGCACTAAATCCTTTGGCATTCTTATATTGAATTGCTCGGTTTCCATATTTATCACCTGTATAGTATTCGATAGCATTTGATATATAAATCTTTCGATAGATTTTTGGCGTAATGCAGATTAAAGTTAGCTGCTCGTCGAGACAGATTTTTGAGGATTTTTTCGTGTCTCGTCGTGGCAAAAATTTTCAGCTAAAACCATTCTGCATTACGGATTTTTGGAAAAAATAATGCAAGATATAAACAAAACCTATGCATGTTTAGCAGAAATTGGCATTGCGCCTTGTGCTGTTGCATAATTTGTATTTTCTTCTTTAATCTTATTCTTTCTTCTCACAACAGACTCCACCACAGCCCAATAATAGTCTATAAACTTATTTACTACTGGATTTTTAGGGTTTAGTCTGTACATCTTTGCCTTTCCAACAACTCTTGTCTGTATCACTATCTTTTTTTCCCTGAATTCTTTCCATATTTCTTTTAATGTGGTATAGCCCACCTCAGAATATCTGGCTATATCCTTCATTGAATAATCATACTCAGAATGGACTATCAAAAAGCTCCATATCCTGTTTTTGGGAGTGTTCCCCTCTTCCTGTAAAAATACTGATTTTTGCATTGTAGAGATTATGAATATTAACATATATTTAAAGGTTTCTATTTAGGCTCATAAGGGACTAAATTTAGACTATATGTTTATATATCGACTAATCCTTAATCTGTTTGATGACAAAAGTAAAGAAGAGCGAGTATATAAGGATTAGCAGGACAATAGTAAAAAAATTATTTGACTCAAATTGCTTTGGAAAAGGCTCTGTTTACATTCATGTTTTAAAATCAGGAATACCTAAAGAAGATTTAGATAAAGTTGAAATCGTTCTGGAAGCTCTAATAAAACAAAATATCTGCTGCAAAAAGAAGAAGAAGCACGGTTGGAAGTATTTTCTTAATATGGAGCGTTACGATAAAATCAAGGAGATTGTCAAAGAAAATGGGAGTACATCAATCATTCCAATTTTATTGATGCTTTAAGTAAAAATTAGTAAGTGACATTAATTTTTAACTTAAAATCAAATATTTTAATCCGTTGCTTCGCAACAAAAGATACACTCGGCGAATTTTGAGTGACATGTGAGCGAGTTCGCTACTCGCTCACTCGCAAGTCACACACTAAAATTCGCCTCGTATTTATTACAATAAATTAGCGAGGCGTTGCGATGTGGAAAACAGCAAAGCCTCGCAGTAAAATTTGTGCCGAAGGCACGGATTGAAATTTGAAGATAAAAAATAACTTATATCGCTTACTAAATCCCCAAAAAATATTTAACCTACCAACAATATTAGCTAATTGTGCCAGAGCAAAAATCCTTTTGGAGGAAGCATGAGTTTCTTATAATTGCAGCAGCCACCTTATTTTTTATTTATATTTTTGTTGTTTTTAATCAAAAAATAAATTTTTTATTGGGAAATGAGCTGATTATCCACTTAACCACAAGTCAAAAATCATTCAAAATGCATTATGGGGATACGAGTAAAGTGGAATTCAATATTTCAATAGAGAATGTGGCGTACTGCAAAGCTGTCTGCTCTTATTCATTTAACGACAGGAGCACAAGCGATATTCTGGATAATGGCGATTTTGAGATTAAGAAGGGGCAGCAATTTGCCAGGCGCTATGATTTAACTGTTAAGCACTTAGGAAGCGGACAATATATTTACAGCTTTGACGTAAAATGCAACAGCGTACGCTCATTTTTTTGCCTTACCAAAAGCGCTGAAAAAAGCAGGGCTTCCCTTATCGTAGTGGACTATGATCTCACTGAAACAGAAAAAGAGCTGAAAAAGGCATTGAAGCAGAATGTAACCCAATTATTGGAGCTTCTCGCCAGCGTTGATGTATCGCATCAGGAGTTAAACCAAAAATATTACGAATTGGCTCACAAAATAAACCTTAATAAACTTTCAAAATCTCGAATTGGAGTCAATGACGCATACGACAAACTCAGGATTTCAATTGAGAATCTTAAAGCTGTGTGGTCAGTTGAAAATTACGTTAAATTAAGCAGGCTGCTTAATGAAAGTTTTTTCGAGAATCTTAGCAGCGTTAAAAAATCGATTGAAGACATAAACAAATCGTTTGACAGCACTGCAAATCTTCACAACAGCATTTTATCAGAGTTAAATGCGTTAAACAAAGAGTTATATGAGCTGAATATTTTTACTGTGTTATTAGGAAATGATGAATTTTTAGATAGCTTAAATTCCAGTATGGAAAATTTTGCCGCCACTGCAGCGTCTTTAAATGAAAACAGGTTTGATGAATACAGCCAAATAAAAGAAAGTGTCGCTAACATTTCAAGGAACCAAAAGTCATTATCGGAAAAATCACGAATTGCGTCATCAGCTTTATTTTTTAATTTAAACTACTTTTTAAGCTTTGAAAAAGACTTATTATGCAAACTAAAGGGTGAATGCAATAAGGAAAGCCAGATTGAAAATATCGCAAAAAGCACAGAAGAATTTATGCAAATTTATCCGAACGCAAGTTCATTAATTAAAAGCTGTGAATTGCTAAAACTATTAACTCAAACTTATTTAATAACAAATGAAGATGCATTAATGTCTATTAAGAATAATAACATAAGCTTTCCATCCAGTGATGAGTTTTTTGCTTTGGCAAATACTTTAAAGGAGAATGAATTTAGAAAAATCAATAATTCTTACTATGGCATGTTCGAAAAATTGATTGCAGAGAATAATACGGGCCTGGATGTAATTAAGATTGCAAATTTAACATTGCCGAAAAACAGAATAGAATTAATGCAGCTTGCTTTCAATAAATCATTAAACATTTCTTTGCATCTTTTATCAAGGATAAGCCCTTCTGACAAAATGAATGAAATGCTGGACAAATGCGCCAAGATTGACAAATTCCAAGGGAAAACTACAAATTTTGATTTTCAGCCTGTAAGTATCAATATCACCTTCAGCCATATTTCAAGAATTGACACTACCTTATCTGATAATCCACCTATTTGCTGCGTGTTTAACGACTGCAAATCCTGCTGCAGGGATGATTCCTGCGTGAAAGACCCAAAAACATTTCCCATAATAATGCTGCACGGCCATTCTCCATCCAGGGACAACTCTCCGGAATTTTCTTTGGACACCTTTAACAAGCTGCAGTTGAGACTTCAGGAAGATGGCTATTTAAGTGCGGGCACTGTCTCATTGTATTCCCAAAATGAACCAGCACAGGAAGGGATTTGGGGCAAATCTGGGAAGCCGGTCACGGTGAAGGCAAGCTATTACTACGATGCTTTTAGAGAAGAGGATAAATACATAATTATTCCGACCAAAAGTGAAAATATAGATACCTATGCCCTGAGGCTGAAAGATTTGATTGATACAGTAAAGCAAAGAACAAGCAAGCCGAAGGTGCATATTATTGCGCATTCAATGGGCGGGTTAGTGGCCAGAAGGTACATACAAATATTTGGTGAAGACGACATAGACAAACTTATCATGATAGCTGTTCCCAATAAGGGTATATCCGGTTCAATAGGCGAATATTGCGGATTAATTGGAGAAAACAGGGAGTGCCAAGATATGCATGAAAATAGCTTGTTTATTAATAAGCTAAATGATCCTTTAAGGCAGCCTGCCAAAATTAGGAAATATATCTTATTTGGTGAGGGCTGCCCTATGAAGATGGGAAATGGCGACGGAGTTGTGTTATCTGAAAAAGCAAAGTTAACAGATGGAAAAACATTCCAAGTAAATGGAACTTGCCCGGGATTTGGGAGACTTCTGCACACAGAAATTCTTGATATTGATAAGTATCCCGAAGTCTATAACATAATAAAGGAGATATTAATTGAGTAATTATTCCTCCTTCCTCAAATAAACAACTCTGGTAGGGAATGGAATGCCAATTCCTGCTTTCCTTAAAGCGTTATAAATCTCTTCTGTTGCAAGAGCCTTTGTGTCAAACTTGACGTCAAAAGTTTCAACATAAAACAGTGCCATAAACTTTAAAGCAAAATCTCCCATTTCAATTAGTACAATCCGAGGTGCGGGCTCTTTAAGCACGTGAGGAATTTCAGAGATAGCGTGAAGAACAACTTTTTTTACTTTGGATGTGTCAGAGCCGTATTCAACTCCAAAATCCAGCGCTATTCTGACACTTGGGTCCGGCTGCATAAAGTTCAGTATTCTGGAGTCGGCTAACTTGCCATTCGGGATAGTTATAAGCTCATTGTCCCATGTTTTTATTTTTGTGCTTCTCAACCCAACATCCACGACGGTTCCCATTGTATCGCTGTCCAGCTTTATTTTATCTCCAACCTTAATGCTCTTATCCAAAATCATGGACACGCCTCCAAAAATATTGCTTAGGCTGCTTTGAAGAGCAAAAGCTATAGCAACTCCGGCAATTCCCAGGCTAGTAAGCAAAGGGCCTATTTGAATGCCCCACACAGTGAGCATAAACAAAATCCCGACTATTGAAATAAAAATCCTTGAAAACTTATGGAATACGGGAATAAGCTGGTCATCTAATGTGGACTTTGTTTTTTCAGCTACTTTTTTGCCCCAATTATCAATAATTATATCGAAAACGACAATTACAATATAGGTTACCAGAACAACGATCAATGAGGAAAGCGCGTGCTCCAGCAGATCCATGACATTTTCTTTTATTCTCAGCGGCACTAGCGCAAGCCGGATGCCAACAAAAATTAATATTATTGAAATCGGCTTATTAGTCTTATTTACAATCAAATCGTCAATATCTGTTTTTGTCCTTTTTGTCAGTTGAAGGATCACCCTCTTTGAGATTAAAACTATCAATTTGGATAATATGTAAAAAGCAGCCAGGATAATTAAAGAATAGACATACTTGTTTTTTAAAGAATCCACAAACCTGTTTTCCTGCACAAATACAAGATAGTCATGGAGCGGCATTTTAAAACTGCAAGCTTATTTTTTCTCTACAATTTGTATTGCGCATGAGCACGGGAGTTTTTTGGATGCTCTTTTCAGTGCCTGTTTCGCGATTTCAATGTTTTGCTTGTTGACATTCACTTGAAAAATAGTCTGGCCCTTTTTTACTCGTGCGGCAATGCCTGCCGGCTTTCCAAAGGCATGCGCCATCCCTGAGCTGAATCTGTCAGCGCCAGCGCCTGCAGCGAGCGCGTGCTCTCTTAATACATGATAAGGATACACTTTAATTTTTATATGAAACCCATTTAGTCCAAGATAGGACTCAAGCAGCTTGTTTGAGGTTTGCCTCGCGCTTTCCAGGGCATTGTCCCTAATTTGGAGATCTGACTTTGACAAAAGATTTAGGGTGCATTCAAAGTTATTGCTTGGGCCCCCTCCATCAAACCTCACAACTTTTACATTGGGAGTCATCCTAATGTAGGCTTTTGCCTTAAATTTAGATGTCCTTGTATACGGCCTTTTTAGCTTTCTGTAAGAAACAAACTTTCTAAGTTTTACCATGATAAAACGGAAATTCTCCTCATTTTTAAATGTTGTTGTTTAGTGAAAAAATTCGAAAGTTTTATAAAGATGTTGTGTGCATGATTATTCTGTTGCTTAAAGCATCGCCAGAAAAGAGGTGAATTAATGCTATCCAAAAAGAGAGCTTCTTTAGAAATTTCAATACAGGCAATTGTGATAGTTGTTCTTGCGATGACTCTTCTTGGTTTGGGATTGGGATTTATCAGGGGAATGTTTAGAAATATAGGTGATTTGTCGTCAGCTACATTTGACAAGGTTTCTGATGAATTGGGAAGAAGCCTTACAACCAGCACTCAAAAATTGGTTTTTGCCCAATCAAAGATAGCAATCGAGAGAGGTAAATCCATCCTTTTGGGTTGGGGCATCAAAAACGAAGGATTTCAGAAAATGAACTACTGGGTTGAAATTACACCCGTAAAATGCCCTGGAACTACTGGCTCAACAGGCACATGCCCAACTGTTAATGAAATAAACACCGATTGGTTCACTTTTAAATATAGGCCCGGAGGAGGAGGCTCAACTGGAATTCCTTATTCGGTAGATGCTGCGAGCCAGCAGGTAGAAAGGATTGACTTGACTGTTCCTAAATCAAATGTTAACCCAGGTTTGTATCTTTTTGAATTGGCGATTTATGATGGCGTAGGCACATCCAACAAGTATGCAACAGCAGATATTTTTTTAACAGTGTCTTGAATGTTATCGAAATATAAAAAATGAAAAGACGATTATCAGAGCAGCAGGAATTCGAGATTATGAAGCTTGTCTTAGACAAGTTTCTATGGCTGGGATTTGGAATCATGGCTTTTGGATTGTACCAAATGTTCAGCAATACAATTCAGATTGGATTGTCATGGATGATTGCTGGTGCTGTAATCTTATTAATATTCAGCTGGATTATAGTTAAGGAATATGAGATTATAAAATAATACTTCTAGGCTTTTTATAAATTAGATAGCCTTTTTTATTATTTTCTTGAGATTGCCATCAAATTGCATGAATTTCTGCGAAGCAGACTATCGTTCGTAATTGGGGGATTTAGTTCGTATGGGAAAATTATTTTTTTTTAACCAATTTTTCTCTTTTGTGTTTGTCATTGACATGACCTTCTAATGATTTAACGTGTTTGTTGCAATATGGGCATTTTCCTTCAGTTTTTTGTGCTATATATTTTATCGGATTATGCCATCCTCGTTTTACTTTGGACATGACATTTATGTTTTTGTTCGGTTTATTTAAACTTATCTTTCTTGAAAATAATTTGAAGGACAGTATTACGAAACATATTTATATATTTGTAAAGTATAAATAAAAATATGACACAAATAGGATATTCAGGTACAAAACGCGTTGAAGCACTTGTTGATGGCGTCTTCGCAATCGCTATGACACTTCTTGCATTTGATTTGAGAGTTTCAGACATATTCAAATCCATTTCTAATTTTAATATACTAAATGTGATCTCCAACATCTGGCCACACTTACTTATCTATGCCATTAGTTTTATTATCTTGGGTTTTTATTGGATTGAACATCACCTACAATATGATTATATTAAATCTTCTAGTAAATATTTTCTCTGGATCAACGTATTATTTCTTATGGTTATTGCTTTGACTCCGTTCACCACGGGAGTTCTTGGACGCTACTTGGACGAACAGTTTTCAATCATATTGTACGGGATTAACATTGTTCTCGTGGGAATTCTGAGCTATTTTCACTGGTGGTATGTTAACTTTCGTCGTATTGTATTTAAAGATGCAACTCCGGTGGTAATTTCTACTATTAAGAAGAGTATTCTTGTAGCTCCAATTATAGCAAGTATTTCGATCTTAATCTCATTTTTCAGTTTATGGATCAGTTTGGTTATATATGCTTTAGTTCCAATTTACTACATTTTTTTGAGCAGGGTTAGTTTCTTCAGAAAATAATCACTGCAAAAACATATTTGATAGAAAGTAAGAAAATAATATTTTTGCATAAAACGGCAGTTATCGTACTCTATTCTCCATTTGTTCACGCCTTCTTCTATCAACTATGCTAGCGGTATCAAATAAACTATCAAAGTCTCTTCTTCTGTATACTTCCCTTTCAAAGTCACTCACATTGTTAAATAAAGTTCCCCTTTCCATTTTTACACCTGTACATTCAAATTACCCTATATGTCAAATAAAGCTTCAAGCCAAATCTGTGTCATGTTCCATTCTTTCAACCGGAAATGTTTCCATACATTCATAGCAACTGCCTAAGTAGGCAATTGCGACAGTATTTTTTCCGCAGGCGTTACACATTGTCCGTATAACTGCATTTGGGTTTAACGGCACTGCTACATCAGCTATAAATCTGTGCTCCAATTTGTTCATTTTTAGTTATCATTCATTTTTTCAATACTTTTATGATATACTACGTGGGAATGGTTTTTAATTCTCGCGTATTTTTATAAAAATCACAATAGTGGTATTTATGCTTTATTCCTGATAACAATCGAGGTTCCAGTAATTTGCAAAGATTGGGCAGTTCACAAATACAAATTTTGCCGTATCTTTTGGTTCAAGTATTACAGACTCTCTCCCCATAATTTTTTGCTTTCAATAGTGCATACTGCTTGTCTGCTGCTAGCAGATTGCCAAGCACTTCTTGATTGTTTGTATCGTGTTTTTCTACTTTATTGCATACTGGAAACCCCATCTATCTGTCTATGTAACATGTGAATTTTCTGTTGTTGATGTTTATTTAGCTGTCAAATCCTTAGGAAAATAATCCAAGTATCTCGCATAGAAAAAATCCAAGCTGTCTTGAAAATTATCCCCCTCCATCACATTCCATTGTGTATTTTTAATTAATGATTTCATTTCGACCACCTCATTTTATTTTTTCATCAGTTTTGTAAATATAATTTAATTTCAACATTTGATTCATTTGTTGAATGTAAATATTTTGAATAAAAGGAAGAGAAATACCCTTCCTTTACTCTTTCTTTTCCTGATTTTCCTCTTTGACTTCTTTTTTTATTCTGACCTTTCCTCGTCTGTCATTTTTTATTCTTCCTTGACATTCTTCATGTTTTCAAATCCGCCTCTGTGGAAACTAACCCAATATCTACACATATCTGACACCTCTTTCTGTTCGCTATTTCCTATATGATTTTCGGCTTTGTTCATTTTATTTATATTCAAAATCCCTCATAAGACCTCCATATTCAAATCCCAGTAAAAAATTTTCAAGTCGGTCTTTACGTTTCATTTTATTATCCTCTGTTATTTTCTTTATTATCAAATAGGCGTCTTATGCCTCTAGATACCCCAGCATGAATCCTTCTTCAGCGCCAGAGATTATGTCATTATCAATAAGTCCATTCAATGATAACATATCATAAAAATTGTCCCGGCTTTCATCTAAAAGCAACTCTTCGCTTAAAATAAATTTTTCCGCTCTCATTTCATTCACCTCTTTATAATTCAGCAATTTCTCGATTCTGATAATTCCCTTCTGTTATTAGGTTATCAAATCTGTCCCAGCTATAGAGTTCACCTGCTAACAGCCTGTTATATACCCTTTTTCTATGTATTTCATGTTTTTACCTCATTTACCTCACGTTCCCAC
>JBBSVT010000059.1:0-5947 GCA_038046685.1 Nanobdellota archaeon | reverse complement strand
TAATTTTTACCCCACTGGTGTGCTACGCAACACCAGTGGAAAGCTCAGCTTCTATGCTACTGGGTACCATCGGGGCAATAGCTGCAAAATATATCTACGGCATCTCAAGCTTTTGGAACGCTTTTTTATGGCTTCGCATTTCTGGATTTGCAGCATTGCTGGTATTATTTTTGCCTTCGGTTAGGAGAGAATCAATAAAAACTTTGAAACTCATGAATCCTAAAATAAAGGGATTAATGTTGTTCAAGATTATAATTGATTTTTCCGCATTCATTTTTGCAGACTTTGCTTTAAAGAATGCTCCTGTTTCATTGGTGACGGCATTAAGCAGCTCAGTCCTGCCGTTATTTGTTTTTGCGCTAGTTTTCATCACATCAATTTACCTTCCAATCTTTGTAAAGGAGGAAATTGACAAAAAAACTATTTTAGTTAAACTTTTGGCTATTGCGCTTATGACTATTGGAATCATTTTTATCAATTTGTGATTTGTCAAAAACCGCCCATTACAGATGGGTGGCATGATTTTGTTAGTTTCACATTCAGGTGGTTTTGGACATGTCGGAAACCTCAAACTCTGTTATATATTGTTGCGATTTCCGAGTCCCGCAATTTCCTTAAACGAAAGAATTAAATATTTAAACGTATTTTACATAATAAACGTAATATATTGGAGGTAAAAATGGTAAGTATAACTTTATCAATTCCACAACAAATGAAACAAGAGATGGATATATTCCAAGATATAAATTGGAGCGCAGTGGCTAGGGAAGCAATAAAAAGGAAACTTTTAATGCTAGAAAAGTTTAAACAATTTACGAAAGATAGCACTTTAACTGAGGAAGAAGCCCTTGAGTTAGGCAGTCAAGTTAGCGAGAAAGCCATGAAAAAATATAGGACAAGATGATAATCTTAGTAATTGATGCAAATGTGCTCTTTTCTGCCTTGATTAAAAATAGCTTGACTGCAGAAATTATATTTGAAGAAGGCATTATTCTAAGCGCTCCGGAATTTGTTATTGAAGAATTTCTGAAATATGAAGATTTAATACTGAAGAAAACATCAAGAACAAGAGAGGAATTCATCCAAATTATGCACATGTTGAAGGATATCGTCACAGTTGTTCCAATTGAAGACTATTCTAAGTTTATAGAAGAAGCTGAAAAATTTTCTCCAGATGAAAAAGATGTGATGTATTTCGCTCTTGCTTTAAAGCTGAAGTGCGATGTCTGGTCTAATGATAAAAGATTAAAACAACAGGATAGGGTTAAAGTATATTCTACGGAAGACTTAAGGAACGAGCTTAAGAAGTGAAATTGCGGGGCTTGGCTATTTTAAACGCAGTGGACAACCGAAGCGGAAATCGGAAATTTGGTTGAGCGACCTTATAAAGGAAGAAATTGATAAAAAAGTTATTCTAACTAAGCTATTGGCTATTGTGTTGATAATAATAGGAATTATTTTTGTTACTTTGTGATTTATTGAATAAAAATACTTAAATATCACCCTAATAAACCGCATAAAAACCAAAACTTTTATAAACTTAACAATTGTTAAGTAAAAAAATGGAAGATGGAACTCAAACTGTGCAGGAAACTGCTAAGAAATACATTATAGAGCATGACAGGCCTAATTGCATAGGCTGTGCTGCATGCGCTGCCGTTGCTCCCGATTTCTGGACGATGAGTGAGGATGGCAAATCTGACATTGTGGGCTGCAAAAAACGAGATGATGAATGGGAGGAGTTGGATATTGAAGAAAAGGATTTTCAAATAAACAAAGAAGCTGCTGATTCTTGCCCTGTAAATGTAATCCATATTACAAGCAAAGAAACAGGAGAGAAAATAATTTAAACTATTGAATTTCCTGATTCTTTAATGGCAAAATGCCCAAAATGCGGTTCTGAAAATATCCAATATCAGGGATATTTAAACATAAAAGCAATTAAATGCAATAATTGCAGCTTTGATGAAAGCTCTGTCTATGAAGTTTATCCTGAGCAAAAAACAAGCCAGAAAGCAAAAGGGAAATATGCCGTTTATAAAAAAGGCGGGAGTTTAAGGACAAGAAAGAGATAGTCTTATAATTGTTTAACATATTTGTTGATTATTGAAAAAAAAGGTGTTTTCATTGGACATCAAATCGCTAATTAACAAATTTACAATCTATCAATATATGATATTTTTTCTTATCGTTTTAAAATTAGTGAGTGCATTTTTTTATGGTTTTAGTGTTAATTCATTATTGCCTATTTTGATTGTGGTTATTACAACTGTCACCTTAGATTTATTTATAGAATATTTTAAGTCAAAAACTTGGTTTTTCTCTCAAAGTGCTTTAATATCTGGTTTGTTTATAGGCGGCTTATTGACACAAAACCTTATGTGGTATATTTATGTTTTAGCAGGGATAATTGCAATTTTATCCAAGCATTTGATTAAATTTCAGCAAAAGCATATATTTAACCCAGCAAATTTTGGTGTTTTGCTTGTTTCAATCATTTTTGGTGCAACACATACGTGGTGGATTTCTTCTCCTATAATTTTGGTTTTAATTTTTGGAATTTTTATCATATGGAGATTGAGAAGAGTTGATTTAGCGATAAGTTTTTTAGCTAGTTATTTTTTGATTAATTTGATAATTGAGATATTTAGAGGAAACAGCTTTAATGTTATTTTTCTGACTATTATTAATGACGGAGTGATTTATTTCTTCTCAATGTTCATGCTAATTGAGCCAAGAACTCACCCAAATGGAAGAAATCAAAGGATTGTTTATGGGGTTTTAGTTGCTATACTGTTTATTGCGTTCCGTTTCGTGATTCCGCAACATGACTTACCTTTGGCTTTAGCAATTGGAAATATTTTTGTTCCGGTATTGGATATATCTAAATTTGAGTTTAAGAAAGAAAATAGAACGCAATAACATAAAACTAAGTTTGCTGAGCTAATGATGATACCTTCTCTCCAAATCAACAAAAGCAAATTTGTATTGCTGATTTTTGTGCTCTTCTCGATGTATCTCTTTCCATTCATTCTTATCATATTCCGGAAAATAAGCATCTCCTTTAAAATCTTCATCAATAAGCGTCAAATACATCTTATTTGCTCTTGGAAGAAATTCTTCATAGATTTTAGCTCCTCCAATCACCATAACTTCTTCATTTCCTTCAGCAGCTTTTAAAGCTTCATCTGCAGAATGAACTACAATGCACCCTTCTGTCTTGTAATTTTTATCTCTTGTTAGAATAATATTTTTTCTATTAGGTAATGGTCTGCCAATACTCTCAAATGTTTTCCTCCCCATGACAACTGGCTTGCCTGATGTAAGCTCTTTGAATCTTTTCATGTCTTCAGCCAGCCTCCAGGGCAAAGAGTTATCCTTTCCAATAACCCTGTTCTTGCCCATTGCTGCAATTAGAGAGATTATCATTTTCTTTACATTTAAAATTTAATGAAAACAACTATAAAAAACTTCGCTTTATACTTTATACTATCATGGTACTTAAGCGAATAAAGATTTAATAGTTATTAAATCAATTATTACTCGGGGTACACGATGAACGGAAGGGGGCACACTCAGAAAGAAAATATATATAAACATGCTTAATTAAGTTATATAACGATGAGACCAAATCATAATATCATTTTAACTTTTTTATTTATTACAGGAGTACTTCTTATTGGATGTACGAATAAAGATTTTAGTGATAAAACAACAGCAGAATGTAAAAATACCCAAAATCCGCAGGAGAAAAATTATTGTTATTCTAAAGTTGCTATAGCAGAACAAGATATTTCTGTATGCGATTTGATTCCTAATGTAGACGATGATAAAATCAATACAATCAGTGAAAAAAGTAGATATCTTCCACCACCTTATCTCAGAGCAACCTGTTTGATGGAAGTAGCTAAGCTAAAGAGAGATATAAAGATTTGCGAAATGATAGAAATTGAATACTTTAAAGATAACTGTTTAACTAATATTGCAATAATTAATCAAGATGTACAAATTTGTTATAAAATTAAATCAGAATACGAAAAGGATAATTGCTTTGATAAGATTGCAAGATTAAAATTAGATTCATCAATTTGCCAGAAAATGGTGAATACAAATAATACTCATTTTTGTTTAAAATACGTCGCTATAAACAGTAAAAATGCAGATATATGTGAATTTATAACAAGTCAAACGTTTAAGGATTGGTGCTTTCTAGAAGTTGGACAAGCAAAGTTGGATATTTTGATATGTCAGAGAATTTTAGACCAAGGCTCAAAAGATAACTGCTTATTATCTGTTTCTCAGAGCACGACTGACTTATCTATATGTCCAAATATCATTGCAGAATACCCTAAAAATTCCTGTTATCAAAATATTGCCAAATCAAAACAAGATTTGTCTATTTGTGAAAATATCAATGAAACAAAATCTAAGAGTGATTGTATATTAAATGTTGCTATAAGTAAAAAAGATATTGCCATTTGTAAAGGTGTAAACTTAGGAGAAAGAGATTATTGTATTAAAGAAATTGCTAAATTAAAAAATGATTTTTCTATTTGCAATACTATTGAAGACCAGTTTTATAGGGATTTTTGTTTGCAAGAAGTTAAGTAATTATTCTGTTATATAACACAACAAAATTTAAATTAAAGTTTGGCCATTTTGTTGTTAGGGTTTAGGATAACTAATCCCTGATTCTTACTAATTTATGCAAAACAAATAGCCGGTAATTTTTTGTTCTTATATTAATCTTATTTTCAAACCGCCATCTCCGCTTTTATCGGCGGATGATACTGGTAGTTTTCCAGTTTTATGTCATCCATCTTAAAGTTATCAATATCCTTAATTGATGGATTCAGCCATAAGCTTGGCAATGGAAATGGTTTTCTTGACAATTGCTCCTTTACTTGCTCAAAATGGTTGTGGTAGATATGCACGTCCCCAAGGGTATGTACAAATTCCCCTGGTTTTAAATTAGTAACTTGGGCTACCATATGGAGCAGTAATGAGTATGAAGCTATGTTGAATGGCACGCCTAAAAACATATCGCATGAGCGCTGGTACATTTGCAACGATAATCGTCCATTAGCAACAAAAAATTGGAAAAAGGTATGGCATGGAGGCAGTGCCATCTGCTCTATCTCGCCAGGATTCCATGCAGTTACTATAATTCTTCTGCTTGTTGGGTTTTCCCTAATCATCTTTATCGCATTTGCAAGCTGGTCCATCTCTTTTCCGTCAGGAACTTTCCATCTGCGCCATTGCACTCCATAGATTCTTCCCAAATCACCTAAAAAACCAGCTTTTGGCTTCCAATAATCAGCTTCTGCATTCGCTGTCCAAATAGTTTTTTTGCTTTCATCACGGGTTCCATGCATAATTTCTGCCAATCTTCTTTCATCACTCGAGCCTTCAATAAACCATAAAAGCTCGCCTGCTACGCTTTTCCACGGAAGCTTTTTTGTCGTAACTGCCGGAAACCCATCATCTAGGTCAAAGCGCATCTGCATTCCAAACACAGCTCTAGTAGCTATTCCAGTTCTATTCTGCCTATCTACACCATTATCCAGAATAAACTTTAAAGCATCGAGGTACTGTTTCATTTTATTTGATTAGGCATATCCTGTAATTTTAAATAAGTTGCGTTTTGTTTAAGCAAAACTTAGGGAATTCCTGTTAAGCTCTTTCTCAGTTACTTAGTTCTGGGAAACTTCGTTCCGAAAGGTAAATTTGAAGTCCTCGTTTCTATAAACTGAGCGTAGCGTTACGTTAAGAAAAAACAGCAAAATGGACATTGAAAAGAGTACTTTATTTATTCTACTCAAATCGTCCACTATTTTTATCGAAGTGCTAAGCAACTTTATAGAAAATCAACTATGTCAAGAATTTAATAAGACAGCCTGTCCCATAATTCGTAACTTATAAATACTAGTTCTCGTCTATAAATATT
>JBBSVT010000058.1:0-1635 GCA_038046685.1 Nanobdellota archaeon | reverse complement strand
AATGAACGTTCTTCCTTATATTTTTATTTATAAATGAATTTGCAAAAGTTTAGTTTATAAGTATTTTAGTGCAATACGCATTCAACCAGAAGGAATATGCGCCAGCCGAGATTCGAACTCGGGTAAGAGCCTTTTCGATTCAAGCTAAAAGCCCGGTTTCTTCCGAGATTTTTGTTAAAAAGCTCTTGGCAAGGCCCTATCATAGCCACTAGATCACTGGCGCATAGGATAAAGATTTCTGACGTTATTTATAAAATTTCTCCTGAGCTGAATTTATTGGCTGTATTTTCTTCTGCGCATGTTGGAATGAATTATAGCAGGAGCTTACTTGCTCGTTGCAATTTCTATTACATCCCTATTCCTCAATACATACTCTTTTCCAACAGGCCTTTTTGTTTTGACGTCAATGGCCTTTATGAAATGATTGCCGATATCAGTGTGCAATTTGAACGCAAAATCCAATGCTGTTGTGTTCTCTGGCATCAAAAAGCAGTCTGGTAGTACATTTCCGTGCTGGTCCTGCAGTTTATTTACTCCGCCAGGAAAGATAGCTACATATTTAAGCAATTGAAAAATTGCAAAATCAAGCACCTGCTGCACACCTGTTGAGCCATATTTATTAAGGACTTCAGTTTTTATAAATTGCAGCGCATTTCTTTGGCCCTCATTTAATTTTTCCTCATGAATGATTTCAAAATTATCATCTCCAGGCAAGTATTTTATCAAATCATGCTTCGACGCTTCCCTCAGGGCAAGCTCTGACTCTGCGCTGCATGCCACAAGATTGCAGTGCGGAAAATCCCTTTTAAGCCTTTCAAGATTATCTTCAGCACCCTTGATGTCTATTTTGTTGCACGCAATAATCATTGGTTTTGTGATTTTTCTTAGATTAATTGCAATCTTCAATAGTGTGTTTCTGTCCCATTTTAATATGTCATGGCCTAGATTCATCTCCTGCATTACTCTTTCCATGAGTTTTTCGGTCACTCGAAACGAGCTCAGCTGTTTGGCAATGGCCTTATTCAGCTCAGGTTTTTCCTGATTAACAGTTCTAGCAAATTTGTCCCATCCTTTCTCAATCAGCCTTAAGTACCACATATCCAGCTCATGCTCGAGGAATCTTATGTCATTCGAAGGATCATATGTAAGCCTAGGAACTGGATCTCCTTTCTCATTTGTCGAGCCGGAAACATCAATGATATGTATTAAGGCATCAGCCTGATTGAGGTCATCAAGAAACTGGTTGCCCATTCCTTTTCCCTCATGGGCGCCCGGAACCAGGCCAGCTACGTCCAGCAATTCAACAGGCACAAACCTTTTTCCGTCCTGGCAATACCCCAGTCTTGGATTGCACTTCACGTTAAATTCTTTGTCTACACATTCAACCCTTGCATAGCCTGTCCCATGGTTGGGTTTTATCGTGGTGAAAGGATAACTTGCAATTTCAACATTTGCCAGCGTTTGGGCTTTGAAGAAAGTGCTCTTTCCACAGCTTGGCTTACCAACAATTCCTATTAGCATTCAAATCAGCGAATGTTTTTACCATTAAAAAGTTTTCCAAAAAACAAATATTTCTAAATAGGGCAAAGTCAAGTTATGTGTGCTGACTTCCTTTTGTTAAAGTGATAGAACCAT
>JBBSVT010000057.1:0-39570 GCA_038046685.1 Nanobdellota archaeon | reverse complement strand
AATCTTCTTACATACTTAAGGCTAAAAGCCTTGATAAGAATTATTCGAAAAACTCAAAGCAATCGCAACATTTATAAAATATTCACCCTTATTATGACGATATTGCAAGATGGTAGACAAAGAGCTCAAATTAAAGGTTGCAGAAGCAATCCAAGATGATGTAAACAAAGGCATAGTTAGAATTGACTCTGGCTACTTGGCTGAGGTAGATATTAAACCAGGTGACATTGTTGAAATAGAAGGCGAGAGAAAGACAGTAGCTATTGCAGACAGGTCTTATCCTGGAGATATTGGCTTAAATATCATAAGGATGGACGGCATCATAAGAAAGAATGCAAAGACAGGTATTGGTGAAATAGTAAAAATAGGAAAGGCGCTCGTTAAGGAGGCAAAAAAAGTTATCATAGCACCTGCAAGAAAAGGAATAGTAATAAGAGCTTCTCCCGAAATCTTCAAACAGGGTTTATTAGGAAGGGCTGTTGTAAGGGGCGACATAGTCTCTTTAGGAGGAGCAAGAAGAAGGAAAACCACGATGATGAACAATCCTTTTTTTGACGAAGATATCTTCAGCATTTTGGATGAAAGCATGATGGGCATAGGCTTTGGCGACATAAAGTTTGTTGTTGTTGACACAAATCCAAAGCAGGCTGTAATTATTATTGACCAGACAGAAATTGAATTTCGTTCAGAAGCTGTCGAGATTGAAGAAGAGAGAGTTCCAGACATAACCTATGAAGATGTTGGTGGTTTAGAAGATGAAATAAAAAAAGTAAGGGAAATGGTGGAGCTTCCTTTAAAACATCCTGAGATATTTGAAAGATTGGGAATTGAGGCTCCAAAAGGGGTTTTATTGCACGGTCCTCCTGGAACAGGAAAAACATTGCTTGCCAAAGCTGTTGCTAATGAAACAAACTCGCATTTTATCTTGATAAATGGGCCGGAAATTATGTCAAAATATTATGGTCAGTCCGAGGAAAACCTTCGCAAAAAATTTGAAGAAGCGGAAAAAAATGCGCCATCAATAATCTTCATTGACGAGATTGATGCAATTGCCTCAAAGCGAGAAGAAACAAGAGGAGAAGTCGAGAGAAGGGTTGTTGCCCAGTTGCTTGCTTTGATGGATGGACTTCAGTCTAGAGGCAAAGTTGTCGTAATTGCAGCAACCAACGTGCCCAACATCCTAGATCCGGCGTTAAGAAGGCCTGGGAGATTTGACAGGGAAATAGAAATAGGAGTGCCGAGCAAAGAAGGAAGATTAAATATCTTGAAGATTCATACAAGAAACATGCCTATGTTCACAAGAGAGAATATTGTAAAAGAGAGCGATTTTGAGCAAGAATACAAAGACGCTATTTCAAATCTTCTGAGGTACAAAGATGCCAACTCGAGAGGCTTGGAAAGAACCATCAACAAATACCTCGTTGAAAATCCTGAAAAGAACGAATTGTTCAAGAAAATCGACGTAACAAAGT
Source organism: Nanobdellota archaeon (assembly GCA_038046685.1). Lineage (GTDB taxonomy): Archaea > Nanobdellota > Nanobdellia > Woesearchaeales > GW2011-AR4. The sequence continues at coordinate 38,098 of JBBSVT010000057.1, read as the reverse complement.
TAAAGAGGTATATGGAGAAAATAAGCAATGACTCAAAAATAGTCTCATTAAAGGAATTGGCTCAGGTAACTCATGGCTTTGTTGGAGCAGATTTAGCGTCATTGGCAAAGGAAGCTGCCATGATTGTGCTGCGTAATGTGCTTCCTGATATAAAATTAAAAGAAGATGATCCATTGCCTAAAGAACTGCTTGAAAGGCTTGTGCTAACTCAACAGGATTTCAAAGATGCCCTGAAGATGGTAAGGCCAAGTGCATTAAGAGAGGTGCTCGTTGAAATTCCAAATATCAAATGGAGCGACATTGGCGGCTTGATCAGTGTAAAGCAGGAGTTGATTGAGGCAGTTGAATGGCCCTTAAAGCATCCTGAAGCGTTCAAAAGATTGGGTGTAAGACCCCCAAAAGGAATTTTGTTATTTGGGGCGCCTGGCACCGGCAAAACATTGCTTGCTAAGGCTGTTGCTAATGAAAGCGAAGCAAATTTTATTTTAGTAAAAGGGCCCGAATTGTTGTCGAAATGGGTGGGGGAGTCGGAAAAAGCGGTAAGGGAAGTTTTTAAGAAAGCAAGGCAAGTAAGTCCGTGCATTATTTTCTTTGACGAAGTAGATGCTTTGGCTCCAAGAAGAGGTTTAAGCTCTGACAGCCATGCAAGTGAACGAGTTGTAAACCAGTTGTTGACAGAGATTGACGGATTAGAAGATTTGCACGATGTAGTTGTGATTGCGGCAACTAACAGGCCAGATATTGTTGACACTGCTTTACTAAGACCGGGAAGATTTGACAGAATGATTTTAACACAAATAGCTGACGAGAACACTCGATTTGAAATATTCAAAGTGCATACGAAAGGAATGCCTATAAGCGTTGAAGCCCAAGAAAAACTCAAACAAAAGAGAATGTTGGCAACCAAAACTGTAAATAAGGGCGGTGAAGTTTCAACAGAAACAGAGTTTGAGGCTGCATTTGAAAATGGTGAAATCAAATCCAGAGAAGATTTCTTGAAATACATTGCCAAGAAAACAGAGGGCTACGTTGGAGCAGACATAGAAGCCGTGTGCAGAGAAGCTGCAATTCTCGCTTTGAGAGAGGATATAAATTCAAGGGAAATCTTTAAAAAGCACTTTGAGCAGGCTCTTGAAAAAGTAAGGCCAAGCGTAACAAAAGATGTAGAGAGGGCATATGAAGAATTACTAGAGCACTTTACTGCTGCAAGGGCAAAGCAGATGCTGGATGAGAAGCCGGGGTATATGGGGTAAAAAAATCAGGGATTATAAAGTGGAATAACTATAAATACAATAACGAAAAAATCAACAATAAACGAAATAAATCCAATTACGAATTAAGATTTCAAACAAAAACGAGAGCGACTTTTGAAATAAAATATAATAAAAGTAATCCGCTTCAACCGCGAAATCAGTTGACGCTTTAATCAAGTGGAATTTCACTTCGTTCAATCCCACGAATTCATTGAATAAATAGGCGAGACAAAAATCAATGGCTGAAGATTTTTGTCGAGCACAAGAATTTGCCGAAGGCTGTTTGAATTTAAAAATAATTAAAATATAAAAATTAAAAATGCCAAAATTAAAACCTTTATCAATTGGATTGACTTTAGGCATATTTCTAGCAATTCTTTATGCAATTCGCACCATAATTATTTGGCTGTTTCCTAATTTTGTCGTTAATCTAGCAAAAAAAGTAACCTATAACATGGTTTCTGTACAGCCTGCTGTTATAACTGCTGATGCTTTTATGATTGGAATTATTGTTTTATTTGTTGCTGGCTTTGTTTGGGGAATTGCTTTTGCTTTGATTAATAACTGGATAAATAAATAAAAATTGGTTTTTGCCAGTTTGAAAAAAATTCAATTCTATTCTTGTAAGAAACCAATAAAGTCCAGACAAGATTTAGTAACTAGTTTCTATTTTGTTTTTATTAAGCCATTTCACAATTCATGTTATAGTGCAAATTTAAAAACCTTAAAAACAATTTTTTTGAGAAATTACCCAATTAATGGTTTAAGTGGAACTTATCAGGCTATTGTGATGCCGCTTTTTGGAATACTTATGGGTTATATTTTTATTATTGGGGGCGCACAAGACAAACCTCCTATAATCTTTAGGGCATTTTTTGTTTTTATTTTAATATGGATAGTGGTGCTGCCCCTCTTAGTAAGGATTTATAGTTATTACAAATATGAGAAGCCACTTATTAATAATTAATAAGACAACCAAAATTAAATAAAAACCTTTAAATAAAACCTTTCCAACTTTTTGGATATGAAACAAATAGTATGCGGTTATTGTACTAAACTAATTCTCAAAGAGGACGAATTATTTGCTATGATTTGCCTGCCAAAAATTCTATGTTTTCGTCACAAAAATTGTTTGCCAACTAAAAGATTTTTTCCAAATAAAGGAGAACCTGGTTACATTAATCTTCTTCACAGGCGAGGTTTTCCTGCTGTAAATTCGAAATTTTATTTTCTCAGAATAACTTTACTTTGTCTACTTTCTACTTTATTTTTTAATATTTTATTTTTTAAATTTGCTGTAAAAAGTTGGATTTTTCCTGCTTTTATAACTTCTTTAATTTATTTACTGTTGATTTTTCCGTATTTATTTTTTCGTTGTAAATATGGTAACTATTTTAGTAAGGCATCCAAAACATTTAAATTCAGACAAAATTCTTTTGAGTCATGAAACCCGAATCAGGCGATATTGTTAAAGTACATGCTGATGACAGCGCATATGAAGGAATTCTTATGCCAAGACCTGAGATTTTTGAAAAGGGATTTGTTGTAGTCAAATTAGGCAATGGATATAATATAGGAATTGATGAAAAAAGAATAAAGCAAATCGAAGTTATTAAGAAATATGAAAAAAAGAAGGAGGTAAGAGTGATGATATCTCATAATAGGGACTTGCCTACTGTTTCCATTCTTTCTTTTGGCGGGACTATCTCTTCCAAAGTGGATTACAGAACTGGAGGAGTTTCCGCAGATTATACAGCAGAAGATTTTGTTGCGATGCTTCCGGAGCTCCAGAATATTGCAAATTTGCGGGCGGAGAAAGTAATGGGCATAATGAGTGAAGACATGTGCCCAGAAGACTGGCAGTCTATGGCAAGAAGAATCGCAAGAGACCTTAATGATAAAGAAGTATCTGGTGTTGTCGTGACTCAGGGAACTGACACTTTGCATTTCTCGACAGCCGCAATATCATTTTTCCTTAGAAATCTCAACAAACCAGTTGTTTTTACAGCTGCGCAAAGAAGCATTGATAGAGGCTCTTCAGATGCTTTTTCTAATTTATTATGTGCGGTTCATGCTGCTGCAAAATTCGACGGGGCTGCTGTTGTCACATGCTTGCACGGAACAAGCGATGACAGTTATTGCATTCTGAACAGGGGCACAAAAGTCAGAAAGATGCACACCAGCAGAAGAGATGCCTTTCGCCCGATTAACGAGTTACCGTTAGCTAAAATTTATCAAGACGGCAAAATCGAGATTTTAAACAACAGTTACAACAAAAGAATCAACTCAAAAGTTATTGTTGATGATAAATTTGAGCATAAAACTGCTTTAGCCTATGTCTATCCTGGAATGAGTCCAGATATTCTTGATTATTATCTACAAAAAAAATACAAAGGTATTGTAATTGCAGCAACTGCGCTTGGCCACGTAGCTACAACAAACCCAAAATATTCATTAATTAAAAAATTAAAAAAATTGATTCGTGCAAAAATTCCAATTGTTATCTCAACCCAAACAATATATGGCAGAGTTCATCCCTATGTTTATACAAACTTAAGAAAATTGAGCATAGAGCTTAACTGCATTTTTGTTGAGGATATGTTGCCAGAAACTGCTTACATCAAACTTGGCTGGGTTCTTGGGCATACGCATGAAATTGATGAAGTCAGGAAAATGATGCTCGCTAATTATGCTGGTGAAATCAGCGAGAGAACTGATGAAAAGGCGTTTTTGTACTAGATGATTCCAATCAATGATTTGCTCAATAAAATAAAATGGGATAAAAGAGAAAAACCTGAGCAATATTCCCTACTTTATTATGATAGGATTTTAAATAAATTGATAGAAATTCCCTATACAAAAATTAAAAGAATTGAAGGAAGATTTATGATTTTAGACAATGAGGAAGAAAGCAATGTTCCACTACATAGAATAAAAAGAGCAACAAAAAATGATATTGTTGTTTGGGAGAGGAAATGAAATCAATCCAAATTTTTAATCAATTCTTGAAATCTAAGAAAAATTCTATTTATGCCCTAATATTGTCAATTTTTATCATAATTTTTATTAATAATTGTTCTAATAGGTATACCAATGAAAGCGGAGCTAATAATGGGATAGAAAATATCAATAGTCCTGAAGTGTTTGATACTAAAAAATTCCTTGGTAGTGAGGATACATGGAAAGATATTCAAATACAATTAAATAATATACACGGGCTATGGGGCGGGGCAAACACATATATTAGCGGATCTGGCCGTAGCACAGTCTTAATTGTAGAGCCAAATCGAAATCAAACTTCTGGTCCTATTCAATTCGTTAAAAGAAAATATACTTTCAGCCTAAATCAAACAGAAACAAGGAAATTGATCGGAATATTTATCGAAAATGATTTTGTGAATATTAAAGTAGAGGAAAGATTAGGTATACCAGATGAAACTAAACCTGAAATAGTTCTTATAAATCCAAGAGGCAAAAATTACTCAATTTCAAAATGGGCAAACGATAAAAATGATAGGTTTGATAATATATTAAAGAGCATAGATTTGGTTGTTGACCAAACTCAAAATTTAACTCCGGATTTAGAATAGAGAAAATGTCACTAAACTACAAAGAAATCGGCTTCAAATGCGGATTAGAATGCCACCAACAACTGGAAGGCAAAAAGCTATTCTGCAATTGTCATACATTGAATTCCGGCAAAGAGCCTGACATTGAGGTTGAGAGAAGACTGAAGGCAGTTGTTGGAGAAACAGGAGAATTTGATGTTGCAGCTGAATTTGAAATGCTGAAAAACAAGAAAATTATTTATGAAGCTAATTCTGAAGATGTTTGTCTTGTTGAAATGGATGAAACTCCACCAAACCCAATAAATCAAAAAGCACTTGATACAACAATCAAGGTTGCTTTATTGCTAAATGCCAAAATAGTCGATGAAATCCAAGTAATGAGAAAAACTGTTGTGGATGGCAGCAATGTAAGCGGCTTTCAAAGAACAGCATTAGTTGCAATGAATGGTTGTATAGATACTTCTCAAGGCAACGTGAGAATTCCAACCATCTGTTTGGAGGAAGAAGCAGCGCAAAAATTAGAGGAAAGCAAGGATTTTGTAAGATATAAACTCGATAGGCTTGGCATTCCATTGATAGAAATAGCAACAAACTCTGATATTAAAAGTCCAGAGCATGCAAAAGAAGTTGCTAGCCATATTGGAATGATTTTGAGGAGCGTTGAAGGTGTTAAGCGAGGGCTTGGCACAATAAGACAAGATGTCAATATTTCAATTGAAAAAGGTGGAAGAACTGAGATAAAAGGTTTTCAGGATTTGAAAAGCATTCCGAAAGTTATAGAGTATGAAATTGAAAGACAACTCGAAGCAATAAAGCAAGGAAAAAAGCTTGAGAGAGAAGTGAGAAAAGCAGAGCAAGACTTTACAACATCGTTTTTGAGGCCCCTGCCAGGAGCTGCTCGTCTATATCCAGAAACGGATGTGTTGCCTGTAAAAGTCGATAAGAATTATGTTGAAAAATTAAGAAAAGAACTGCCGAAATTATTGAGCCATAAAATTGAGGAATTTGAAAAAAAATATAAAATAACAAAAGAATTAGCTAAAGAGCTAATTGATAGTGAAATTTTTGAGCCATTAACTGAAAAATTTAATAATATTGAACCATCAACTATCGCTTATACGTTAATCAACGTTCCAAAAGAAATCAAAACAAGATTTAACCTCGATTCTTCAAAATTAAAAAATGAGGATTTTGAGGAAATCCTTTCTTACCTAAATGAAGGGAAGATTGCAAAAGAAGCAATGATTGATATATTAATCAAAAAAATTAAGAAGGAAAAAATTAACTTAACAGAATTTGAATCTGTTTCTGAAGAGCAATTAGAGAAAGAAATTGAACAAATAATAAAAGAAAAGCCAAATTTAAATCAGAGTGCTTACATGGGATTGATTATGGCAAAACATAGGGGAAAAGTTGATGGGAAGAAAGTTATGGAGATTGTGAAGAAATATTCCCAATGAACATCATTTTTATATACAATCGATTTTGAAAATTAAAAACCTTTAAAATATGCCGCTGATTTCTTGCTTTTGGTGATAAAATGGCATACGGCAAATTTGACAAAAACTTGGACAAGGAGATATTCTCAGAGACAATCCAATTTGAAACCACAAGAATAACCGTCGGAGTGTTTTCTTACAATGATGGGGAGAAAAAGCTCCAAATATCCCGTGAAAACATGAACCAAGATGGGGAATGGAGCTTTGCAAAGCTTGGCAGAATGTTTAAGGATGAGGCTGAGAAAGTAATTCCGATTATGGAAAAAGCTGTGAAGAATATGTAGGAACGTATTTTTTGCTATCCGCATTCAAATTCATAGAAGTTTCTGCCCTCTCGCTTCAGATAGCTTTTTTCATGCTATGTTATAATAGCACTACTCCATGGGCTCGTCATCAGCATCGAGGCAGAGTGCTCAAAGCACTATTGGGTTTGATGATAAAGTGCAATAAAGGTTTTTGAGATACACTTAATATATGGCCTAAAAACGCGCCTGCGAGGATTTTCATCAACCTCTCCATAGCTGTTTTGAACCCCGGGCCTAAAGGTTAGGAACCTTTCGCTCTATCCAACTGAGCTACAGGCGCATCAGGAAAACAGTTATTTTAATTATATTTAAAAGTTATCTCCCAAATATTTATAAAGCCGCCAAAAGACACTTTTTTACTCGGTAATACTAATAAAATTTATATATAACACCTATAAAGCTGTTAGCCGCAAAAGTTTTGTAAAGCATGAGGGAATTGAGCATATTTTAGTGAGAGTATGGAAGCTGAAATTTTGATTGAGATTAGAGATTCTGAAAAGAAAGCAGATGAGATTATAGAAAGGGCTGCCAGGGAAAAAGAAAGTATATTACAGGAAGCCTTAAGAAATTCTTCAAAGCTGATGTCTGCAAAGGAGGAGGAAATAAGAAAACTTCATGAGAAGAAGATAACTGACTTTAAAGATCATGCAAAACTTATAAGGGAGGAAAAATTAGCAGAAGGCAAGATAGCTGCAAGGCAGATGCAATTGCTGGCAGAAAAAAAAATTCCCAATGCGGTTGAATTTGTCTTAAAAAGATTTGAGGAAATGATATAAGATGCTTACACCCTATCAAATGAGCAGTGTTATAATAACTGGCCCAAACAATATTCTGGAAACTATTATCAAAGAACTTCATAACTTAAAGGTATTGCACATAGTCGAGCATTCAAAAAATGAATTAGCGGATATAGGAAGGCCATTGGATAAAGCTGGCGAGCTTTCCGATGCTCTTGTAAAGATAAGGGCGCTAATCTCTACTTTGAATATAAAGAATGAAGGGGAAAAAATTGAGCTTAAAAAGGACTTCCTAGAAATTGAATCAACTGTAAAAAAGCTGAGCCAAGAGGTCAACTCAAATCTTGAGGATTTCAAAAAAGTAGATGATCTGATTTCAAAGAGTACCGCCGTTAAACAAGAACTGGATATCTTAAAGCATATAGATGTTCCCTTAGAAGCCTTTGCTCATTATAAATCTCTGGCGAGATTCACTGGATTTGTACAGGACAAAAATAAGGCAAAATCCATTCAAACTGAATTATCGCGATTATCGGAAAAATTTATTCTGTTTGACAGCCCTGTCAAGAGAAAAAACTTCATAGCGTTGTTTGTTGACTCAAATATTAAGGAAAAAGTTAATGGTGTACTGCAAAAAAACGGATTCTCTCCAGTAATCTTCACTGCTATCGGCAATTTAGAGGGTAATACATCTAATAATTTAAAAAAAATAGAGGAAGAAACCGCTAAGCTTCATAACGAAAGAGAAAAGTTAAGAATGCGCAATGAAAGTTTGACGCAAGAGTATAAGGGGTTTCTGCTAACAGCTGAAGAGCTTTTAAGCGAGCAGCTTGAAATGGCTGAGGCGCCATTAATGTTTGCTTCAACTCAACGAACTTTTCTTATAAGAGGATGGATTCCAACGGAAGATTTGCATAAATCAATCGATAGACTCAACAAGGTTGGCAAAGGCAGTGTCTACATACAATTTGAGCCTGCAAAGAAAAAAGACAAAGTTCCTGTAAAATTAAAAAATCCGAAAATTGCAAAGCCATTTGAATTTTTTTTAGACCTTTACAGCATGCCTACATATAAGGAAATAGACCCCACATTTTTTATTTTCTTAACATTTCCAATTTTCTTCGGGATTATGCTTGGCGACATTGGCTACGGCTTGACCAGCCTGATTGTCTTCTGGCTATTAAAGAGAAAAATGCCCAAAGCAAGAAATTTCTTTAACGTACTTATACTTGCTTCATTTGTCTCGACCTTGTTTGGGCTCTTTTTTGCGGAATTCTTCGGGTTTGAAATTTACCACCCTGTTGTCGGAAGGGAACATGAAATATTTAAAATGCTGTTTATTGTACTTGCAATTGGAGCAGCCCATGTGAATATAGGCTTAATTGTAGGATTTGTGAATATTTACAAAGATCATGGATTAATGGCAGCAGTATATGAAAAGGCAAGCTGGATTGTCCTAGAATTGGGTGTAGCGACGCTTGCCTTGTCTTATTTCAAGAAAATTGAAATACATCCGTTTGTCGGAGCTGTCTTTTTGTTATTGTCATTTTTAATGCTGATAAAAGGAGAGGGCATAAAAGGACTCATAGAATTCATAAGTATGGGCATTTTTACCAATATATTATCCTATGCTCGGCTTATGGCAATCGGCTTGTCATCAGTAGTGCTTGCAGTAATTATAAACGACTCAGCAACTGAATTTTTCCATCGCGGAGGCTTTTTTATTTTAATTGGAGTATTGATCTTGATAGTTGGGCACACCATCAACATAATGCTAGGCCTGCTTGGAAGCTTTTTGCATTCGCTGAGGCTTCACTATGTTGAGTTTTTTTCAAAGTTTTTTCATGGCAGCGCCAAGAAGTATCAACCTTTTGGAGCAGTGCAGGAATAATGAATTCAAAATAATAATAATTTAAAACTAGCAGGAGGTGTAAAATGGCAACAGAAATAACAAGCGGATTAATGGCTCTTGCAGCAGGAGCAGCTATTGGTGTAAGCGCAATTGCCGCAGCATGGGCCGAAAAGGAGATTGGAGTGGCAGCAGTAGGTGCGATGGCAGAAAAGGAAGAATTATTTGGAAAGGGCCTAGTGCTTACTGTTATCCCCGAAACCATAGTCATCTTTGGGTTTGTTATTGCTATATTGATATTAACCCTAAAATACTGATGTTGAATCCGTAACGCATCAAACATAAACAAGATGGGACTTGAAGCAGTAAAGGAAGAGATAATTAGAAGCGCTAAGCAACAAGAATCTGCTATGCTAGCTGAAGCTAGAAAAGAGTCCAACAGAATACTTAAAGAAGCGGAAGCTAAGATTGAGGAACTCAGGGCAAAAAGTGATGCAGAAACAAAAAAAACAATAGAGGTAATTAAAAAACAGACGACAGCAGCATCTAATATGGAAAGCAAAAAGATGCTCCTTGAAGCAAAAAAAGAAGTTATTGAAATGATTTTTGCAGAAGTGAAGAAGAGGCTTGAAACACTTGATGACAAGAAAAGAGAATGGTACATAAAAAGGCTTATTGATAAAGCAAGGAATGAACTGGAAATTGCTCTTGTATACTGCAACAAAAAGAGTGCAAAATTCGTCAAGGAATTTACAGCAGAGCCAATTGATATTGCAGGCGGCTTGATTGCGGAAAATAAAGAAGGAACAATAAGACTTGACTACAGCTTTGAGACTATGCTGGAAAGTATAAGAGACTCAGAATTGCAAAGCGTAAACAAGCTCCTGTTTAACTAAGATGATAAGACAAAAGCTCCAATTTGAAGAGCCTGAGAAAATCAGGCTGGGATTTTATCCTTACACGTATGTAAGGACTGTAGTCATGAGAGCTTTGCTTTTCAAGAGGGACGACTACCTTAAAATGCTAAAGATGAGTTTCAGCGAGATAGCGAAGCTTTTGCAGGAATCTCATTACAAAAAGGAAATCGACGAATTAGCTACACAATATTCAGGCTCAGACTTGCTGGAATTGGCCCTCAATAAAAATCTTGCGGAATCTTTCAAAAAATTGATAAGGATTTCATCATCGGAGCTTGGTTTGCTTATCAGGGAATATGCAAAAAGAAAGGATATAGACGACTTGAAAACGATACTGAGGGGCAAATTCACAAATACAGACGAAAAAACTGTTGCAAGATCAATAACAGGAGCTGGCACTTTGAGTTACGATTTTTTTGTCTCGCTTTTGGAAAGAGAATCTATTGAAGAGATTCTCAAGAACAATAAATTGGTTGAATTTTCTTTGTTCAAGAATGGGCTGAAAGCGCTGAACGAAAAGAAAAGCCTGTTCGAGTTGGAAAACTCATTAGACAAGTATTATTACGCCAGCCTAATTCAATTTTCAAATGCCCTTCCAAAAGAAGGAGAATTGTTTAAAGATTTCCTGCTGAAGGAAGTTGAAATTTTAAACATCTTAACATTGTTCAGATTAAAAAAAGCCCAATTCAAAAAAGAAGCAATAAAAGAATTCATGATATCGTCATGGGACAAAGCAAAGGATGCAAAAGTTATGGAGCTTGCGTCCATTGACAATTTCGGGCAGCTTTCAAAAGCATTCGGCAAAACCGAGTACAAGGATATAATCGCACAGGGCATTGAGGAATTTAATAAAACAAACTCGCTGATAACACTTGAGATCGATCTTTATAAGCATTTGCTCAAGCGCTCGATTTTGTTTATGCACCAGCACCCATTATCGATTGATGTGATACTCGGCTACATGCTTGCCAAAGACATGGAAATCAGAAACTTGAGGATAATAATAAAAGGAAAGCAGCTTGGTTTAAGCGAACAGTTTATTGAAAGTCAGCTTATATACGAGTAAAATGGTAAAAATCGCTGTAACAGGCTCTAACGAATTCATTGTGGGATTTCAGTTAGCAGGTATAAAAGACACATTTGAGATGAATGAAAATTCATTTAACCAGCTTAGCGATTTAAAATCAAGAAAAGAATATGGAATTGTTGTTGTTGATGAAAAAGTAATTGGGGGCCTGGAACCACACCAAAGAGTAGGAATAGAAAGCTCAGTTGACCCAGTTTTTATTGCTGTTTCGACCAAGGTCGAGCAGGACAGCTTAAGGCGCCTCATAAGAAAATCTATAGGAGTTGACTTATGGAAGTAAACAGAATGGACAAAGGTGTTTTGTATAGGATTGCAGGACCTGTTGTTATCGCAAAAGGCATAAAGCCAAGAATGTATGATGTTTGCAGGGTCGGAAATGAAAATTTAATGGGTGAAGTGATTCAACTTGAAGGCGAAAAGACCGTCATACAAGTTTATGAAGATACCTCCGGAATAAAACCAGGCGAGCCAGTGGTAAATACTGGAGAGCCGTTAAAGGTTGAGCTTGGACCAGGCATGCTTTGCAGTATTTATGACGGAATTCAAAGGCCTTTGCCCGTTTTGATGAAGCAGATGGGGGATTTTATCAAGAGGGGAGTTGATGCCCCTGGGCTTGATCAGACTAAAAAGTGGGATTTTACCTCAAATGTTAAACGCGGTGAAAATGTTTCTGGAGGCAGCATAATCGGGGAAGTTGAAGAGAATCCAGGCATAATTCATAGAATATTAGTGCCACCTAACCAAAAAGGCAAAATCGCTGAGATAAAATCAGGAAAATTTTCAGTTGAGGATAGTGTTGGAAAGTTGGACAATGGATTTGATTTAAAGTTAAAGCACAGTTGGCCTGTGAGAATTCCAAGACCTGCCAGTTCCAAGCTGAAACCAGAAGTGCCATTGATAACTGGGCAAAGGATTTTTGATGCTCTTTTTCCCTTAGCAAAAGGAGGTGTAGCTGCAATCCCGGGGCCGTTTGGGGCGGGTAAAACGGTAGCACAGCAAACTCTTGCAAAGTGGTCAAACGCTGATATTATTGTCTATGTTGGCTGCGGAGAAAGAGGCAATGAAATGACCGAAGTTCTTACTGAATTTCCAGAGCTTATTGATCCAAAAAGCGGAAAGCCATTGATGAACCGGACTGTGCTGATTGCAAATACTTCCAATATGCCAGTTGCAGCGAGAGAAGCAAGCGTTTATACAGGAGTTACAATCGCGGAATATTTCAGAGATATGGGCTACTCTGTTGCTTTAATGGCAGATTCAACTTCAAGGTGGGCTGAAGCAATGAGAGAAATTTCGTCGCGACTTGAGGAGATGCCGGGTGAAGAGGGCTATCCTGCTTACTTATCGACAAGATTAGCACAATTTTATGAAAGAGCTGGCAGAGTAATCACCCTTGGTACAAAAAAAGAGGGAAGCGTAAGCATTATTGGAGCCGTAAGCCCGCCAGGAGGAGATTTTTCAGAACCAGTGACTCAAAGCACGTTGAGGGTTACGAAGGTATTTTGGGCTCTTGATGCAAAATTAGCCCAGCGAAGGCATTTTCCCTCAATAAATTGGCTGACATCATATTCATTATACCTCAATACTCTAGAGTCATGGTACTCAAAAAATGTTGCAGCTGACTGGAGTAGTTTTGTAACAGAGATGATGAGTATTTTGCAAGAAGAAGAAAAATTGATGGAAATAGTCCAGTTAGTTGGCAGTGATGCACTGCCAGATAGGCAGCAATTGGCTTTGCAGGTTGCCCGCTTAATTAGGGAAGTGCTGTTGCAGCAAAACGCATTTCATGAAATTGACACTTATTGCGAATTGAAAAAAACCTATCTCATAATGAAAGCAATAAGTTATTTTTCAAAACTAATATACACCGCCTTGGACAATGGAATGAGAGTGCAACAGATAATGTCAACAAAAGCAAAAGACAGGCTGGCCGATGTTAAATTTGTAAAGGATTATGAAAGATTGCTTGATGAAGTAACAAAGCAGATGGAAAAAGAGTTAAGAGTTTGAAATTCAATAAATAAAAAATCAATAACGATTGAACATTAAACAAAAAATCCAATAACAGAAAACAAATTAAAAAATATCAACAAAAATAAAACTCAAAAATTAAAATGAAAGAATATAAAACCATAACAAAAGTTGCAGGTCCACTAATCTTTGTAGAGAAAACAGAGCCTATTGGATACGCTGACATTGTAAAAATAGCATTGCCTAATGGAGAAATTAAAAATGGCCAGGTTCTTGATACAAGTGACGATATTGTAGTTGTTCAAGTTTTTGAAGGCACTTCCGGGATAGATATTGACACAAGGGTAAAATTTTTGGGCACTACTTTAAAATTAAACGTTTCAAAAGACATGCTCGGAAGGGTCTTAAGCGGTAGCGGCAAACCTATTGATAACGGACCGGAAATCATTCCAGAGAAAAGGCTGGATATTGTAGGAGCTGCAATCAACCCATTTTCAAGAGCTTCTCCTCATGATTTCATACAAACAGGCTTGTCAACGATAGATGCAATGAATACTCTTGTTAGAGGTCAAAAATTGCCATTGTTTTCTGGAAGCGGATTGCCTCATAATGAAATTGCGTTGCAGATTGCCCGACAAGCTAAAGTAATTGGCAAACAAGAGAACTTCGTTGTCATATTTGCAGCAATGGGCATTACAAATGAGGAAGCTCAATATTTTATGAATGATTTTGAGCAGACAGGCGCTTTGGAAAGAAGCGTTGTTTTTTTGAACCTTGCGGATGACCCTGCTGTTGAAAGGCTTGTCACGCCAAGAATGGCTCTTACGGCAGCAGAATACTTTGCCTATGAGCATGAAGCGCATGTGCTTGTCATTCTGACTGATATGACCAATTATTGTGAATCGCTAAGGGAGATAGGTGCTGCTCGTGAAGAGATACCAGGAAGAAGAGGCTACCCTGGATATATGTACACTGACCTTGCAAATATATATGAGCGTGCCGGCGTAATTAAGGGAAAGAAAGGAAGCATAACCCAAATTCCAATCCTAACTATGGTGGGTGATGATATAACTCATCCAATTCCTGATTTGACAGGGTACATTACAGAAGGCCAGATTGTTTTGGTAAGAGAGCTTCACAGAAAAGGTGTTTATCCAAGCATTGATGTTCTGCCTTCACTCTCAAGGCTGATGAATCTTGGCATCGGTCCAGCAAGAACCCGAGAAGACCATAAGCAAGTTTCTGACCAGCTCTATGCAGCCTACGCTGAAGGCAGGGATTTACGTGGCTTAGTGGCAATTGTTGGAGAAGAAGCATTAAGTGAGCGTGATAAGAGATTATTAAAATTTGCTGCAGTATTTGAGGACAAATTTGTCAGGCAGAAAAGGGATGAAGACAGAAGCATTGCAGATACACTTGATTTGGGATGGAAATTGCTGGGCATATTCCCAGAGAATGAATTGACTAGAATAAGCCCAGAATTGAGGAAGAAGTATTACAAAGAAGAAATAAAGCAGGTTTAGGGGAACAGATGAATGGATTGGAATTAAGAAAACTGGAGAATGGCAGCTTAATTTTTGAGCCGCATGAGTATGTTGGAAAAGAGCCGGATACAAAGTTTCTTTATTTGACAATAAGGAAAATAGCTAATGAGTTCGGCATCCACACCAATGTTGCTTCTTTTCTCTGCTCTGACGAAGAGAACGGGTTAGAGAGAGTGAAAAGATCATTTTACTTCAGCAAGGTTTTTGCGTCGGATATTGTTGGACCAATGGTGCTTAGCCAGCCCACTCATGTCGCTAAGAACCCAGGCCATTCATCCAGCATTTTCATTGTCTGTGGCCACATTGGAATGTACAAAAATATGGAAGACGGCAGGCTTCTCTATGGAAAGATTGAAAGCGAAAGAGATGAAGTGACTAGGCCAACTTGCGGTGCTATTTATC
This sequence comes from Nanobdellota archaeon, assembly GCA_038046685.1. Classification (GTDB taxonomy): domain Archaea; phylum Nanobdellota; class Nanobdellia; order Woesearchaeales; family GW2011-AR4. Next base: position 22,965 of record JBBSVT010000057.1, on the reverse strand, counting down.
ATGTAATGCAAAGATTTCTGGGCAAAGAGGCTCCAGAGAATATTCAATCCTGGGATGTGGACTTAATTGGAAAAATCGGGGAAGAATTATACCCATTCAAAGAGGAATTTTTGAAAGAGTATAGTTCTGGGAAGGATGATTTGGAAAAACTTTCAATTGGATTGAAATATCTGGTTTTTAAGAATGTTGATGTTCAGGTGAACAGGCTCCTGCGACTATTGACTTCAAGCCAGCATAACCGCAAAAAGGATGAACAATTGCCAAAATTGGTGTTTGGGGCTGTGACAATCAATAGGTATAAGTATTCTGATACAACCTTATTGACGCAGGCTTTCTTGATAAAAGATGGAAAGAGCAGCGACTTGTCCAAAAATAAATGCTGATTGGTGATATTATGAAAGAAAAATTAATTTATAAGTTGCATCCTGCATAAATACAAAATGCCACAAGACATCAAGCCGACAAGAAGTGAACTTTTAAAATTAAAAAAGCAGATCAAACTAGCTAAATCCGGGTATAACCTTTTGAAGAAAAAAAGAGATGGATTAATACTTGAATTCTTCGAGGTTTTGAAGAAGGCAAAAACTTTGAGGGAAGAATTGGTTAATGAATATAAAATTGCTTTGGAAAAGATGAATGTTGCGAGAACTCTTGAAGGCGATTTAAAAGTTAAATCAATTGCAATGGCAATCAAAGATATTCCCGATGTTAAGCTTACGACAAAAAATGTCATGGGAGTTAAAGTCCCAAAAATAGAGGCTTCTGAAATAAAGAAAGCTTTTATGGAGCGAGGCTATGGAATTTATAACTCTTCTGCGATTGATGAAGCCGCAGCAGCTTATGAAAAAGTTGTTGAAAAGATAATTTTGGCTGCAGAAGTTGAGACATCCATGAGAAAACTGCTTAGCGAGATCGAAAAGACAAAAAGAAGGGTTAATGCCCTTGAATTTGTGGTTATTCCATCATTGGATAAAACAAGGGGTTTTATTCAGCTAAGGCTGGAAGAAATGGAGAGAGAAAATATTTTCAGGATGAAGAGAATTAAAGCAATTCAATAGTTCAATGAATATAATGGAAAAAACGAAAAAACAGAAATTCCTAATTTGGTTTATAATTATAATGGTTGCTTTTAATTTCCTTTTGGTTTTAGGATTTTTTGTTTATCTTTATTTTTGGTTTAAAGCCAGAAGCTAGATTAAACTCAATAGAAAGTTATTTAAGTTCAAGCAAACTCAAATGAATAAAAAGAGGATCACTTATGCTGCAGTTCGTTTTAGGGATTGGCATGCTATCTTTGCTTGTTGCCCTATTTCTATCCCTCTATATTTTGAAGAAACCTGCCGGCAACGCAAAAATGCAGGAGATTTCTGAAATTATTCATAGAGGCGCTTTAACATTTCTACATAAGGAATATGAAGTGATGGCTATCTTTTTGATTGTTGTTGCATTAGCTCTTTTTTTCCTGTTGGAAAATGGCTCAAAACTTGCAGTTTCATTCGTCATTGGAGGTATTTCGTCAGCATTAGCAGGCAACATAGGCATGAGAATTGCGACAAAAGCCAATGCCAGGACAACGGAAGCAGCTAAAGTGCATATTGGAGAAGGCTTGAAAATTGCTTTTTACTCAGGTTCAGTTATGGGCTTAAGTGTTGTTGGGATTGGTCTCCTTGGAATTTCAGTCTTGTACCTTGTTTTTGATGAGCCTAATGCGCTATATGGCTTTGGCTTTGGCGCTTCATCAATTGCCTTGTTTGCAAGGGTTGGCGGCGGAATCTATACAAAAGCAGCTGATGTCGGCTCTGACTTGGTAGGCAAGGTTGAGAAAGGGATTCCAGAAGATGACCCAAGAAATCCTGCTGTAATTGCAGACAATGTTGGCGATAATGTTGGCGATGTAGCTGGTATGGGAGCTGATTTGTACGAAAGCTACGTAAATAGCATAATAGCGGCAATGGTGATTGGCTTGGCTGTTTTTGGCTCTTATAAACATGTTGTCTTGCCCTTGGTTTTATCGGCATTTGGCATAATTTCTTCAATAATAGGAATAAGTTTTGTCAAGGCAAGAAATGAAGCTCATCTTTTCGGCGCAATGAATAGGGGATTATATATTAGCACAGCATTTGCTGCAATATTCTCCTACGCATTTATTAAGTTCCAAAATTTTAATATTGGAATCTTTTATGCAACTTTTGCTGGATTAGTTGCTGGAGTGGCAATTGGATTAATTACAGAATATTACACATCAAATAAAAACAAGCCTACTCAAAGCATTGCAATTGCGGCAAAAAGCGGCGCCGGAACTAATGTAATTCAAGGCTTAGCAATTGGTATGCTCTCAACTTTTGTTCCAGTATTGTCGGTTTCAATAGCTGTTTTGATTTCATATAAGTTTGCCGGATTGTATGGAATTGCTATTGCTGGGGTTGGAATGCTTGCAACGCTTGGATTTACTTTGGCTATCGAAACTTATGGGGCTGTTGCTGACAATGCAGCTGGCATTTCGGAAATGGCAAATGTTGGCAAAGACGTAAGAGAAAAAACAGAAATGCTTGATGCTGTTGGCAACACCACAGCAGCTATAGGAAAAGGGTTTGCAATGGGAAGCGCTGCTTTAACAGCACTGGCTTTATTTGCAAGTTTTACACAAATATCAAAAATTGAGGTTATGAGCATATCAGACCCTAAAGTTGTTTTTGGATTATTTATTGGAGGAATGCTGTCTTTCCTGTTCAGCTCTTTTGCGATGCAGGCAGTTGGAAAAGCTGCAGGCGCAATAGTTGAAGAAGTAAGACGCCAGTGGAAAGAAATAAAAGGATTGATGAAAGGCAAAGCAAAGCCAGATTATGAAAAGTGCATTGCGATTAGCACAAAAAGCGCGCTAAAACAGATGATAGCTCCTTCTTTATTGGCGATATTTTCTCCCATTGCTGTTGGTTATTTTTTTGGCTTGCAGGCTTTAGGAGGCTTGCTTGTCGGCGCAATTGTAACTGGGTTTTCACTTGCTATTTTCATGGCTAACTCAGGGGGGGCATGGGACAATGCAAAAAAATACATTGAAGCAGGCAATTTTGGGGGCAAGGGAAGCGATGCCCATAAAGCATCTGTTGTTGGAGACACCGTAGGAGATCCATTTAAGGACACAGCCGGACCTTCATTAAATATTTTGATTAAGCTTATGTCGATTGTTGCGATTATTTTTGTGCCTTTGATGGTTTGAATTCAATTTTTTTGGTTTCAAAAATTATAAACTTTCATATTGCTAAATAACTGCATAAAACCGCAAACCTTTTAAAAAAAAATAAATTACTTCTATTATGCAAAAATTTTTTACGATAAAGGACTTTGATGTTGGAAGGAAAAGAGTTCTTGTTAGAGTTGATTTTAATGTGCCGATTGACAAGAAAACAGGCGAAATAACGGATGACAAAAGAATAAGGGAAAGCCTGCCAACAATAAAATATCTTATGGAGAGAAATGCTAAAATAATTCTATGTTCACATCTTGGCAGACCTGATGGAAAAGCCGTCGATTCATTAAGAATGAATAATATTGCATCAAGACTAGGGCAATTATTAAGTAAGAAGGTTAAAAAGCTGAATGATTGTGCTGGTGAATATGTAAAGGAAGAAATAAAAAAAATGAAGGACGGCGATGTTATTGTTTTAGAAAACCTAAGGTTTCATCCAGAAGAGGAAGCTGATAATGAGGATTTCTCAAAGCAATTGGCAGAGCTTGCAGATTTATATGTTAATGACGCGTTTGGGACTTGCCATAGGGCGCATGCATCAACTTATGGCGTGACTAGATTTCTAAAATCGTGTGCAGGATTTCTTGTTGAGAAAGAGCTTAGAATCATGGGCAAAGCCATGGAAGCACCTGACAAGCCATTCATTGGTATACTAGGCGGAGTCAAGATTTCTGATAAAATAAAAGTTATAGAAAACTTATTGATAAAAGTTGATAAGCTTTTGATTGGCGGCGCAATGATTTTCACTTTCTTTAAAGCACAGGGCAAGGCAATAGGAGCGTCAAAGCTTGACGAGACTGGAGTGGATATAGCAAAAAAATTTTTGAATAATAAAAAAATTGTTTTGCCAGTAGATGTTGTTGTTGCAGACAAGTTCGATGCAAATGCCAATTCAAGAGTTGTTGACAGAGATAATATTCCAGATGGATGGCTTGGCTTGGATATTGGCCCTGAGTCTATACAACAATTCAAAGAAATTTTGAAAAATTCAAAAACAGTTGTGTGGAGCGGCCCAATGGGGGTATTTGAGTTTGATAAATTTGCTAACGGAACAAAGGAAATTGCAGAATTTTTGTCTACTCTGAAAGCTGTTACAATTGTAGGAGGTGGGGATTCTGCCGCGGCTGTTGAGAAATTTGGATATGCCGACAAATTAACTCATGTAAGCACTGGCGGTGGAGCTTCGCTTGAATTCTTTGAAGGCAAGAAACTGCCCGGGATTGAGGCTTTGGAGGAGAGTTATAAGAGGTTTAGCTAGCCAGATATTTCGAAAAATAATAGGGCTTGAGAGGTTATAACCTTTGATTTATTAGGCAATTTTTAAAGTACTTTTTATGCAAAGGCATAAAGCCAGAGAAATATGCTCGTTCGATAAGCACTTTGACAAATTCTTAAACCATAATCTTAACCTCCTCGCCAAAAATCCTTTGTATATAATCTTCAGATTCTCTTTTCAAATTTGCTATCGTGACATTAATCCTCTCTGCATCGTTTTTCAGTCTGTTATATTCGTCATTGTTTCTTTCTATTCTAAGATTAACATCTTCTAATTGATTATTGAAGCTTTTGAGTTTTTCAGCAACTCCAGTTGCTATTATTTTATTCTCAATTTCGTCCATTTCTTTCTTGAAAGACAAATATTTTTTAATGAACTGCTCCAAGTATCCCTTGCCCAATTTTTTGATCTCTTCAATTGATTTTTCCCTTTTCTTGGCATCAATCTGAAGTTTATTGTCGTTTAATGTTTTTTCTAAATTATCCAAAATATCCAATATTTTTAATTCTTTGTCATTAACCAATGTATTAATAGGCTCCTTTAAGTAGCTCAAAACAATTTCCTCATGCTCAAAAGCAATATGCGAGTACTTCCTCAAAGCCCTTTCAAGAATGGAAAAGCTCTGCAAAAGCTGATTTTTATCATGATAAAAAGCAGTTGCTTTACTCTTCTTTTCATCGTTTAGCCTTGAGAAATCATTATGGTCATCGCTTTTTCTGAACTCTTCTATATCGGATATTATTTTGTCTTTTTCATTGTTAGAAATAATTAAGCTGGCTTCTGAGTCTTTGAGCTCTACATCCAAATTTATTTTCTGCTTTAATTTTGTTTTTAGGCTTTGTATTTTTTCCCTTGAATTATTGGCTGCAGCAATTCTTTCATTGCTCAGCTCTGATTTCAGCCCTTTAAATAAGTCATCAAAATTTTTCAGGTTTTGGGCAATTTTTTTTGTTTCATTTGCAAAGAATTCCTGCAAAATCATGTAGCTCCTTAAAGTTGATTTGTTTAGGCTGCTTATTGACTCGTCAAAGAATTTGCAGAAGTTAAGAAGATAGAAGCAATCCTTGTTATTGATTTCCATATGGCCAAGAAAGGAATTAATGGCTTTTATGTATGATTTTCTGTTTCCTTCCATATACTGCTTTGCCTTGAAGGGAATGTTTGGATTTTGCAGCTTGGCATTCTCAAGAATCTCAACATGTGTCCTTGTCTTTTGCAACTCCTCATTAACCCTTATTAGGATATCCTCAACATGCTGTTGAGTTTCCTCCATCCATGGCTTTGACCTTTCGCTGAGCCACCCGTCAGCGTTCTGCAGGCTAATCTCTGTTGTCTTTACTCCTTGGGTTTTTTCATCTTGGAATATTTTCTTAAGGAATTCTAACATTTTGGAGCAATAAAACCCCTTGAGCATATAATTTTTACTATTTTGGAGTGGATGTGCAATCAAAATATATCTTTTTCTTTATAAATAGGTTTTAGTCCCATTCACTTCCATTTCATGCTTATTTTAGCCATCTTTATAACGATAAAATCAGTTGGTATTTAAAAATATTATGCAACCTGTCGACGAGAAGAACCAGTTTATTCATATAAAAACTTAGATTTGAATTAATCATTGAATTAATTCAAAAACAGAAAAGTTTATATATTATGTATTATTTACATAATATTATGGTAAAAATACATAGTACAAAAGACAAAATCCTGAAATTGCTGCTATCGAATAAACAAGAGGAGTTTACTATCATGGCAATAACAAAACATGTATTGGTTGACTATAAAACAGTTTATATTGTTACTAAAGAACTAATAAAAAACAAAGTTGTTCAGGCTAAAAAAGCAGGACAGTCTATTTTATGCTCAATAAACCAGAAAGAATTCAATAGTGATATGTACAAAGCGGAGAAAATAAGAAAAGAAGAGCTGCTTAAGAATAAAAACTTCTCGGTTTTGTGCAGCTGCTTCTACGACATCAAAGAGCCATTTTTTATATTGCTGTTGTTTGGCTCCTATGCTTCAGGAAAGCCGAGAAAAGGCTCCGATATTGATTTAATGATTGTCGCCGATGATGAGAAAACAAAGAAACATGTTAAAAGCAAGTTATCGCTCGTTCCATTGAATATCCACTTGGTCGATTTTACTTCGGAAGAATTTTTATCGATGCTGAAAACAACCGAATTTAACATTGGAAAGGAAGCTTTTTATAATAATATAATATTGTTTGGCATAGAGGACTATTACAGATTAATCAAAAATGCTTAATGAGAAAAGAGTGAAAGAAGCTGAAAGCAATGTCAAAAGATATTTGGAAGAAAGTTTGCTTTGGAAATTTAAGATGTCCAGAAACGAAATAATGGAAACTTACCAAAGAAATTATAAGGAGTCATTAGATGTTGCCCAGAATCTATCAAATCTATGGGTTATAGTTGTTTCTTATTATTCTATGTACTATATTGCGAATGCTGTCCTGTATAAAATTGGATACAAAATTGGCAGTAAAGTGAGCCATAAAGTAACAGCAGATGCCTTAATTGTTTTTGTCAGAAACAAGTTAAAAAAAGAATTATTAGAGGAATACGAGGAAGCAAAGGAGGAAGCCATGGAGATAATTGGCAGAAAAACTGATGAAATCCTTGAAAGTTTTGATCAGGAATTGGAAAAAAGGTCTATTTTTCAGTACGAATCTACCGAAGAAATAAAAAGGGCAAAAGCAAATACTTCCTTAGACAGAGCAAAAAGGTTTGTTTTTGAGATGAAAAAATTATTGTAATGAAAAATCCAAAAATCATAATATTTAAATACGTCATTAACGACAGTTAATAATAAAAGATAATTTAGGAGAAAAGGTAACTTTCATGCCAAAAACAAATTCAAAAATTTTGGGGGGGCATTTTGGGTAAATTCTACAATCACCCGGCAAAAAACAGGCATTAAAAGATTAAATAAAGTTCTTAATAGTAGTTTTCAAAAAGCTTTATAAACATCTTTATTTTCCGCACTTGAATTATGGCTTACTTGAGTTTGGTCATTGTAATAAGCGTTTCAGCGTTGCTTTTCGCGGGTTACTTGACAAGGCAGATTCTCAGAAAAGATGCTGGCACAGAGGCTATGCAGGAAATCGCAAACTCTATTAAAATAGGCGCTGAAGCGTTCTTAAAAAGGCAGTACACAACAATTGGAATTCTCTCTGTAGTTCTGGCAATAATAATATATGTTGCCTATGCGTTTTTTGGCAAAGATGCAAACTTGGGCTGGCGCACATCAGTTGCATTTCTCTTTGGTGCTGTAAGCTCTGCCTTGGCCGGCATAGTAGGAATGTGGATTTCTATTAGGACAAACGTAAGAACAGCCAGCGCTGCCAAGAAGAGCATGAATGAAGCCCTAATTGTTGCTTTGCGCGGAGGCGCAATCTCTGGAATTGTTATTGTTGCATTATCTTTGCTTGGAGTTTCTTTGATTTATTCCTTGTTCAGCATAGGCACTGAGCCGAAAGATGTTCCGTTTTTAATAATAGGCTATGGTTTTGGTGCTTCATTTGTTGCACTATTTGCCCAGCTTGGAGGAGGCATTTATACAAAGGCAGCTGATGTGGGCTCTGACTTGGTAGGCAAGGTTGAGAAAGGGATTCCAGAAGATGACCCAAGAAATCCTGCGGTTATTGCTGATTTAGTTGGTGATAATGTGGGAGATTGCGCTGGAAGGGGCGCAGATTTGTTTGAGAGCACAGCAGCTGAAAACATAGGGGCAATGATTTTAGGCGTTGCTTTATACCAAGATTTTGGAATAAAAGGTGTTATGTTCCCTCTGGTTGTCAGAGCCTTTGGTTTGATAGCAACAATTATCGGAGTTATGTCTGTCAAGCTTAAAAATGAGAATGAAAACCCTATGGCTGCATTAAACAGGGGGTATTATTTAACTAGCTTCTTGGCTGCAATCGCTTTTTATGCGACAACGAAATGGCTGCTTAACAATATATGGTTTTTCTTTGCCGGCTTGGTTGGAATTGCGACAAGCATTTTAATCGTATGGATTACTATCTATTACACTGAATCAACTTACAGGCCTGTTAAGAGCATTGCTAAGGCATCTTTAACTGGGCATGCTACTAATATTATCAGCGGATTTGCTGTGGCTTTGGAATCAACTGTTTTGCCTGTCATTACTTTGTCAATTGCTTTGCTTCTATCTTATAGATTTGGAATTCTGAGTGGCGTGCCTCACGGCGGTTTATATGGAACAGCAGTTGCTACTATGGGTATGCTTGCTACAGCTGCATATATCCTAGCAATGGATAACTTTGGACCCATAACTGATAATGCTGGCGGCATCGTTGTGATGAGCAATGCCCCAAAAGAGATAAGAAGGAGAACAGACAAACTGGATGCAGTTGGCAACACAACAAAAGCATTGACAAAGGGTTATGCAATTGGAAGCGCTGCATTGGCTGCTTTTTTATTGTTCTCTGCTTACCTTGATGACGTTGCAAAGTATACAGGAGATAAAATTATTACAGTAGATATAGCAAAGATAGATGTTTTTGTAGGCGCTTTAATTGGGGCTATGCTCATTTTCTTATTCAGTGCATTTGCAATAAGAGCTGTGGGAGATGCTGCCTATTCAATTGTTAATGAGGTAAGGAGGCAATGGAAGCAGAAGAAGGGTATAATGACTGGCAAGGAAAAGCCAGATTATGCAAAGGTTGTTGATATTTGCGTAAAGGCGTCTTTGAAAGAGATGGTGTTGCCCGGCTTGTTAGTTGTAATTGTGACTGTGGTTGTTGGGGTTACTTTAAAGTATGAGGCAGCAGCAGCTTACTTAATGGTTGCAACCATCACTGGGATTTTGATGGCTTTGTTCCTAAACACAGGAGGAGGCGCTTGGGACAATGCGAAAAAGCTTATTGAAGAAGGAGAACATGGCGGCAAGGGAAGTGATGCCCACAAAGCAGCTGTCACAGGCGATACAATTGGAGACCCTTTCAAAGACACAGCCGGACCTTCATTGCATGTCCTGATAAAGCTGTTGAGCACAATCTCACTGGTTTTGGTTCCGCTATTTGTGTAGACAAATTCTTTTTTGATAACATTAATAAACATTGATGTACAGATACAAATAATAAAATGTTAAAAAGATACTCAAGTAAATCAAATAATGTGCTGAGAATTGCAAATGCACGTATCAATTTCCTATTTAAGATTGCGAAAGAGGAATTTAATAAGGACAGCAACCTCTCTGATAAATATGTTAAATTAGCAAGAAAAATTGCAATGAAGTTCAAGATTAGGCTTCCTTCCAATCTTAAAAAAAGTTTTTGCAAGCACTGCCACAAATATTTAGTACCAAGCGTTAATTGCAGAGTCAGAATCCATAAACATCGGATTATCTACTATTGCTTAAGCTGTAGGAATTATATGAGGCATCCGATTAAATAGCAACAAAATTCATAACTTAAAAGGATATTAGGAAGAGTTTATTAATATTGCCTCATTTTTATTAAATTTCTATACTGAAAATAATTCAATTTACCTATGAGAACCGAAATATTTATATACAAGTTCTATCACTACTAAGTAACGAAAACATTGGGGGATTGGATATGTGCTTGGCGTGCGCAGTAGCAGAAGGCAAAACTGCAAGTGAAAAACAAGAGAAATTCAATTATTCCAGCAATAGCCCGCAAAACTGCTATGAAAACTCAAGCTATTAAGTGTTAAAATGGAAATAGAAGAACTATTTTTGGACGAAGACATGGAACAGATTGAAACCATGAGAAGTGAAAGAAAGAAGATGAAAGACAAGGACTTTGCTAAACTGATAAACAAGAAAGAGCTTTCTGATTTCGAAATGGACGAAATGTTTTTGTAGAGAAAAATTAAATGGAAGAATCAAGAAATCCTACAAGAAGAGAATTCTTTAGACAGGCTGGCGGTGCTTTAATTGCATTGGGTTTAGCTCCAATTTCCTTAGAAGCTGCAGTTTTGAGTCCATACCAACAATCTCCTAATGCTATTGCAAAAGAACCATCAGAGTCAAAATCGAATAATGCTATATCATCTGACATTAATAAGTTAATTGCAAATGGCGATTTTTATTTAAAGCATAGGCCTTCTGAAGAAGGAAGTGTGCCATACCCGAATATAGAAAAAGAGTATAGACTGAGTAGATTCCTCTTTAATCCACTAAATAGAAAGAATAAATTGGATATGGCTAGAAGATACTATGAAAAGTCTTTTAATTTGAGCCTAGGTCAAAGCATTGAAATGCAGGTGATATCGCAAGATAGGATTGTGAAAGTATTGCTTGAGATTACTGCTCTCCCAAAAGGGAATATTGCTGAAAAAGAAAGGAAGCTTGATTATGCATCACTATACCATAACCTAATTGGATTAAGATCAAAAACGCGTAATCCAACTTACGAACAATTGATAAACGAAATTGCACCAAAAGTGCCATTATCTTATAGATAAACAGAATGACAAATGTGCTAACAAAAGCGATAGAAATTGCACACAGAATGGGAGGAAATCCCACACTGACTTCTGGAGCTAATGGTAGAAATGGAAATGTGCAAAATCTTGATGCGATTGCAGGCTCTGTGAGGGCAAGCAAATTTATCATGATTTTTGATGAAGTTACTGCTTATAATAATTTAACGGCTAGAGGTAAGCCAGTTTATGACGAAAAAAGTCCCAAGGTTGTGCTCGACAGGAGAACTTTGGAAACAATTGCAATGCATTTATGTTATGAGCCAAATAAAACCAATGGCTGTGTTCATATGCGAATTGGCAGTAATACGCTTGTTTATAAATCTAGGATTGACTACACAAATCCTAGTAAACCAATAGAATGGAGTGACCCAAAACATTTATTTGTCATGATACCAAGAGGCGCACGAATAAATAAAACTAGGTATAATGAGGGGGAATGGGTTCCATTTCAGGATTTTGGACTTCAAGATACTGACAAAAAAACTTTTTCAACACTTTTGGACAGCCTTGGTTACGGCGAAAAGGAAGCAGAAGAAATATCTAAATACTTTACACCTGCCAATCCTATTCACTCGGATGTTGTCCATAATACCCAATCAACAAATTTATTACCGATTGTGACAACACCGACAGCGCGAAAATATAGAACTAAAGTTTTAGCTGCCATATTAGCAGCATCTCTTATTGCTACTTTGGTGTCTCAGTGTCAAAAGCCAGAATATCGAAATACTCCTCAATATTTTGATCCGTTTAGGCAGTCTGTTGGATATGAGACATTGGCACTTCCATATATAACAGCTAAGCAATCAATTAATTTTTAAATAAGGTTTTATTCTTAATTATCATGAACTCCTATAACCTAGAACTTGAAAAAGTAATCGAAAGAATCCATAAAGAAAATGCCAAGCTTGTTTGTGTTCAACTGCCAGATGGGCTTAAGCCAAGGGCAAATGAAATACAACAGACAATTGAAAAAAACACAAACGCTTCTGTTGTCATATGGATGGGTTCGTGCTTTGGCGCTTGCGATGTGCCTCTGCAAGTTGAAAGATTGGGAGTTGATTTGCTCATTCAATGGGGCCATTCCACTTGGAGGGGAAGCTGGCATTAAGGTTTAAATATAGCCATTTATTCTGACTTAGAATGAAAACCTACTTTGTTGTAACTGGAATTGTCAAAAACAAAGACAGTATTTTGATTCTTAAAAAATCTCCAAAAGACCGTAATTACCCTAATAAATGGAGTTTCTGCTCTGGCTATGTGAAGGAATTTGAATCGGCTGAAGACACTGTTTTGAGAGAGGTAAAAGAAGAAACTGGATTGGATGTTGTAATACTCAAGAAAGGCAGATTGTTCCAAAAAAAGGATATAGGAAAAAGAAAGCACTGGGTTATTATGCCCTTCTCATGCGAAGCTAAATCAAGGAACGTGAAGCTTGATCATGAAAATGTTGAATTTATGTGGATAAATCACAAAGACTTAAAAAAATATCCAACCGTACCTGGATTAGAGAAAGATTTAAAAGTATTGAAATTGGCATAAAGATTATGCGTCAAAAAATATTCCTGGGGGCTGATCATGCCGGCTTCAGGCTAAAAGAGGAGATTAAAAATTTTCTTAATGCACTAGGTTATAAGTACAATGACTTAGGAGTGCATACTGATAAAAATAAATCTGATTATCCGGAAATCGCATTGAAGGTTGCGCGAGAGGTAGCAAAGCATAATTCCAGGGGAATCTTGATCTGCGGCACTGGAACTGGAGAGGCAATTGCCGCCAATAAGGTCAGAGGAATAAGGGCAGCCAATTGCTTTAATGAGTATACTGCAAAAATGAGCAGAGAGCATAACAACAGCAATGTGCTCTGCTTGGGTGCACGAGTCCTAAGTAGCATACTAGCCAAAAAAATGGCAAAAATATGGCTGGAAACAGATTTCAGCAGCGAAGCAAGGCATAAAAGAAGAGTTAAGCAAATAGAAAACATAGAAAAAAAGTTGTGCAAATAAGATGCAATTTATTAATTATTTCTTTGCCTCAATAATCTCTTTTTTAGGACTATTGGCTGGCGTTATCCTTGTGGAAATATGCCCGGAAGAGCAAAAACCTTTGGAGAGGTTTTTCAATTTGTCAAGAAAAATTATACTAATGTTAGTGTTTTTATTCTTGTTTTTTTATTATGCAAATAATATAGTTTATGCGCTGATTTTAATCGGATTTTTTTTATTTTTATTATTCATGCAGTATAAAATCAGTAATCTGCTTAAAAAATCAATGCTAACCTATGCCTTATTGGGGATATTATTTTATTTAAGCTCAAAAAACACAAATCTTTTTGTCATTGAGTCGTCTCTGCTTTTTTTGTACGGCTTGCCTGCTGCATCGTTAATGTACAGCAGAAAAGAAAAAAATCATTATGTGCTTCTTTTTTACAATATTGGATTTGTTATAACCGCAAACCTAGCATTCTTTGTTTAATTACCACTTTTCATTTCTTATTTTCAGGTAGAAGGCAGCATGATTTACAATAATATGCAGCACAAAGCTCAATAGCAACGATACAAATAGTACCTTAAATGTCAAATCGAAGATTGGGGTAATAAAAACCAAGGCGCCTGCAGCAAAATCCGTTTGGTCAAAAGGGACAAGTTTTGCGCCTGGCTCTAAGCCCATTCTTCTTTTGAAAAAACTCTTAACTAAGTCGCCAGTTAAGGCGCCAAAACCCATCAAAAAACCAAATAAAAGCCAGTTTTGATAGTTTAAAAAAGAGATGTTTCTAAAGAATTCTGTTCTGTACAATAAAAACTGAAAATAAGTAATAATAACAGAAAAAATGACTCCAAAAATCAAGCCTCGAAATGTCTTGTTTTTGCCCAATATCGGCTTATCGGCTATTTGCCTGTTAAAATCAACCGGAAATGCAAATAAATTGATTTTTTTAACCATGACAGGCGCCATATTTGCGAAGTAGGCAGGCAGCATTAAATAAAAGCATTTCAACAAGAATATTATGAAGGACTCTGCCATGGGGAAAACTTTTAAATATCGGTTTAAATAGTTTTTGTATATACAAAGATGAAAATAACTGCCGTTGTACCTGTGCTTAATGAAGAGAATACAGTGGGCAATATTCTAAAAGTATTGACGTCGAGCGAAAAAATAAATAAGATTATTGTGGTTGATGATGGTAGCACAGACAATACCCAAAATATCATCAAAAAAATTAAATCGAAAAAAGTCCGAATAATATCTCTAAAAAAAACAAAAGGTAAGGGTAATGCAGTTAAGATTGGTACTAAAAATACAAAATCTGGCATTTTGCTATTTTTTGATGCTGATTTGATTGGACTTGAAGTAGAGCATGTTGATAAATTGCTTGACCCTATAATAAAAGGATATGCTGCGATGGTTATTGGTCTGAGGGATAAAGGAAATTATATAGGAAATGCGATAATGCCGTATTTTCCTTTAACAGGAGGAGAAAGGGCAATATTAACAAAAGTTTTTGCGAAAATAAGAAAAAGCCCGCTTATAGAAGGGTGGGGCTTAGAAAGTGTAATGAATGACTATTGCAAAAAGAAAAAATTAAAAGTTGCCAAAGTGAGATTAAACGGTATGGACCATATTGGATTGCAAACAAAAAAATATGGATTAATGGCATTTTTGAAGGAAATTTATGATGTAGCTTTAACAAAAATAAAATTATTAGGCGTCAAATACGATTAAATGGCATACCCAATAACAAGATTTTGGCTTTATCCTCTTAATTGGCTAATGATAAGAAGGATTAGGGGAATAGATAATATACCAGACAAAACTACCTTCATAATAGTTTCAAATCATGAAAGGCTTATAGATCCTGTGTATATAGTTTATGTCATACTTAAAAAATTAAACAGGAAAGTGCATTTTATTGCAAGCCCATCATGGTGGTTTTTAGGCAACACGGTATGCAGGCAATGGGCGGGCTGCATACCCTTGTTCAATTCAAGAGAGGCGTACCAAGAGGCAAAGAAGCTTGTTAAGTCAGGAAATATAGTCGGAATTTTTCCTGAAGGCGGCACAAGACGGACAAAAAATCCAAAGAAAGGTGCTGTAAGGCTTGCTATTGAAACAAAAACTCCAATACTTCCAATAGGGCTTAAATCGTCTTATGCTCCTCTTAATTCGACATTAAATATTGGAAAGCTAGTTTACTTGAACAAAGGCAAAATAAGTTTGAATAAACAAGCTAAGGTTTTGATGGAGCATATATATAGATTGAACGATAGTAAAATCTAAACTACCCTTTTCCGCAAATAACTCAGAATTCCGCCAAAGGGCCCAAAGAAAATTGTACCCTCTACTTTTGTATTTCTGCTTTTGATGGCATATCTTAAGTCACCATCAAAAATTGTAAATGCAGTTCCAATTTCAAAAAAGAAATGGGAGTCAGAGCCTCCAGTTTTTGCAATACCAAATTTATCGGCAATTTTATCAGCCTTTTTATTATCTCCTGGCAGAGTTCTGGCATTAAAGCACTCTATTGCATTAATTTTATTCTTAACCTTTTCAATGGGAAGCTGAAATTTGTGGTTTTGCACCAATGTTGTCCTGAATGGATGAGCTATTGTGATTAATGCCCCTTGTTTTCTTACTTCATCAATAACTTCATAAAAGTCAGTGGTGTCAATTTTTTTATTGAGGTAATAAGCCAAAATATCGCCATAATTGGTGCTTACTTCTTCACCAATAATAACCTCAAAATTCTTGTTTTTACTCAGCTTCTTTACTTCAAGAGCTCCCTTTATTTCGTGATGGTCTGTAACAGCAATTCCATCCAACTTAAGTTTTTTAGCTAACTTTAATATCGTTATCGGCTTTAGATTGCTGCATTTGGAATAATGGGTATGGATATGCAGGTCGTATTTCATTTCTTATTCGGCCAAGGAAACGGCTCCTCTCCTTCCTCTAATGATAGGTTGCCTGCCATCTGGAGTCTGCTTACTCTCCCATCAAGATATTCTTTCCATACGATAATTTTTCCATTTTTAACTTTTCCTATTATTGCGTCGCTCACCGCAGTCCTGTTCCCTGTTTGGATGTTTGTGGAAGCAAACTGCCACTCAACAGCCAAATCTTCTCCATCAACAACTAGTTCATTGATGTAAATTCTGGTATCTTTGAATGATTTATTATAGCCAATTAAGTCTTCAAATGTCTCCGCTTTATTTAATCTTCTTCCGGGGTATGCAAAAACAACATTTTCATGCAGCACAGAATCTAATAACTCGTAATCGCCATTCTCCCACGCCTTCGCGTGTTTATAAACCAAATTTTTTACTACTTCATGGTTCTTTTGTTTATTTAGTTCAGCTTGGTTACTGCAGCCAGTAACCATTATCAACAATAGCATTAATATCCAGATTTTCCTCATAGCAATCGATTTTAGAAAATTATATAAGCAGTTATAAATCTTATGCTTCCATGGATTTTAAATTTAACATTCCTAATAAAATAACTATTATAAGGGTTGGCTTAATTCCCTTATTTGCAATAATACTTTTTGTGAACATTCCATATAAGCATGTATTGGCTGCTTTTATCTTTGGAATGCTTTCCATATCCGATTTTTTGGATGGTTATTTCGCAAGAAAGAAAAAACAGATTACGGAATTTGGCAAGCTTATAGACCCAATCGCTGACAAATTGTTAATATCGACAGCTTTGATTTTTCTAATTGGAAAGGGTATCGAACTCTGGATGGTAATCGCTATCATCGCAAGAGAGGTTATAATAACAGCGATTAGGATTTATCTCCTTCCTATGAGGATAGTTGTGCCTGCAAGCATTTTTGGAAAGGTAAAAACTTTTGTGCAAAGCATTGCAATTGTATTTGTCCTTTTAAAATTGCCATTAAGCTCGTTTTTGATGCTTGCTGCTGTTTTGATTACAATTATATCGGGGCTTGAATACATCATAAGAATTCGTCAAATGACCGGAAATAAAGTAGTTAACCTTCCTAATTTGATAACATTGGCAAGGTTTCTCCTTATTATTCCTTTTATTTACTATTTCTTAAATTCAAGCATACACATTTCAATATTGCTATTTGCAGTCATAACTTTAAGCGACAAGCTTGATGGAATTTCGGCAAGGCTAATGAACCAAAAGACAGAGCTTGGCAGCGCGATTGATTCCTTCACAGATTGGACGTTGATAATAACTACTTTTGTCCTCTTGGTTATAAAAAAGTATATTGATGTATCATGGCTAGCCTTGTTGTCCATACCATCAATAATCAGCGGCTTAATGAAGATTCTGTACGCCAAAAAACAGAAGGTTCTGCCGGTGACACTGGCAGCAAGATTAAGTGTAGGCTCAAATTATGTGACTATAATAGCAATCTTAATTAATTTTAAGTATTATATGCACCTATTGCTAGCATCTACAATAATGATATATTGGGCAACGATTGTTTACATATTCAAAGTTTTAAATCTACCTAAAAACTTGTCAGCAAAAAACAAGGAAGTCGCAAAAATCTAAGGCATTTTTTTAATTCTAAATGACGAAATCATCAATATGCCAAGCACAAGATAGATGTATGGATAAAATTGGATTGGTGCATGAAGAAAATAGGCTAAGGGGATGATGATTCCATTCATTGTTATCGGCATGCCCTGAAAAGCGCCCTTTAAATCCATTATGTTGTAGCGGGCCAGCCTTAGAATGCCGCAGAAAAGAAAAACAGCAAATGCAATCATGCCGAACGTTACCTGAAATTGCTTCATATTTGATGCAAACTGAATCAAGCTGAATCCGAAAATTGCAGGAGCAACCCCAAATGAAACAGTATCGGCAAGGGAGTCAAGCTCTTTGCCAAAAGTGTTTTGCTGCCCAAAGTATTTTGCAACCTTCCCATCAAGATAATCAAATGCAACTGCAATGATCAGCACAAATGCAGCGTAGTTGAAGTTATTGTTGATTGAGAGGACAATGCTTATAAGGCCCAGCGTGACATTAAAAAGCGTAAATACGTCTGCAAATTTTAAGAGATTGGTAATTCTAAACTCATCTAAGTCAGTCTTTCGCCTCATAAATCTAAATTCTGATTTAATGAGCGCATAAAATCCTGAAATAATTGTAAGCGATAATGCGGCATACATTACATACCAATCAACCTGCAGATTAATCATAGGCGGCAATAATGCCATCAGCTGGAAAAAGTAGCTAATTTTGCCAAGCACCGTAGGTGTGAATTCAGTTCTTAAATTCTTATAAAAAAGTATTGCGCCGCCAATTATCGTAAACAAGTCTCTTGCGAGTATTATGATGCCAACCCAAGGTGGAAGTATACCCTTCAGTGTTAAGACTATTGCAGTGCAATTCACCAAGAGCTTGTCAGCTAAAAAATCTATTATTGTGCGAAGCTGTGACGGATATTTTCTCGATATAAAATTTTCAAAGAATCCTACTAAAGCTGTCAGAATGAAGATGAATAATGCGATGTTCCTTTTATTTAAGGCAAGCGAGATTGCTACAACAAATACAAGTATCCATCGAAGCCAAGTGATTGTGAAAAATATTTTTTCTCTTCTTATTCTAAATTTCATTTCACTACTTCTCGCAAATGTAAACAAAGCAAGGGGGTATGTTCAAAGGCACGAACTTCATAGAAATCTTTGGGAAATAACTGCAGAGATATTTTTTAAAGCTATTCAAAAATTGATATACAACAAACTTGCCGTCGTTTGTTAGAGTGTCCCTTGTTTCTCCTATAATTGCGCGCTTTTTGCTGGCATGCAATGCCGAAAATGGCAGTCCTGAAATAATATAATCAATTTTTGGTATGTTGAATTTTTTAAGGTGTTTTTTAATATTTTCCGCGCTGTCGTTGATTATTATGAGTCTTTTGTCCTTTACTTTCTTACCTAAATAAGTGCAAAATTTTTTGTTGATTTCAAAACACAGCACCTTTGCATCCTTTCTTGCCCTCTTGAGAATTTCAACAGTTATGCAGCCTGTGCCAGGCCCGTACTCGGCAATGAATCTTGCGTTTTTAAAGTCTATATTCTTAAGAATCTCGTCTGTCAAAAATTTTGAGCTTGGCACAACAGAGCCAATTTCTTTCGGGTATTTCAAAAATGATGAAAAAAACAATATTTTGCTGTACATAGTTTTCACCTTATCTCGGCAATTTCCGTTTCTCCTGCTTTGACTCTGGAGTTGACCATAACTTTTAAATTTACCCCAACCGAAAGTATTAGCGTAGTTTGGCTTCCCAAAGCTATTATGCCTATTTTTTCCCCTTTATTAACTTTTTGATTTTTTTTGACATAGCATCTTATTCTTCTTGCCAAAAATCCTGCTATTTGAATAACTTTAACTCTAAAATTTTTATTTTCAATTAAAATCTCGTTTTTCTCATTTTCAAGGCTTTTCTCAAAGTTATAGGCTTCATAAAATCTTCCTTTTGTGTGCTTAACCGATTTTACAACGCCTTCTATAGGGGCTCTGTTATAGTGTACATCCATTGGCGACATAAAGATCGATATTACATAGCATTCATTTCCGATATCCTTTGTCAGTGATTTGATTTTTCCTAACAATCCCTTTTTGATTTTAATTTCATTCTTATTCGTTTTGATTACACTTATCACTCTTCCATCCGCAGGAGAAACCACGTTGTTGCCTTGTGGCGCTTCTCTTTTGGGGTCTCTGTAGAAGTATAATAGGAATAAAATTGTGCAGGCCAGTATTACGAAAACTATGGTTAGCAAGTTCATCTGATTAATTACTTAATCCATTTATATAAAGGTTTTTAAATTCATAACAAAATTTTTAAATTACTGCGCTATGCTTCTATGCGGATGGAAAACAAAAAACTGCTGATAGTGGGGATTGACCCCGGCATAACTGTAGGATGTGCAGTTCTTGACATCGAAGGAAACCTTGTTTGTTTAAATTCATCAAAACAGCTCGATTTAAATCAGCTTATTTCTCAAACGATAGATCTTGGAAAGGTAATTTTGGTTGGTACAGACAAATTTAAAGTGCCTGCTTTGGTTAGCGCATTTGCAACTAAGATCGGAGCCAGGATTGTAAGCCCGCAAGAAGACCTTAAAGTCAATGAAAAAAGGGAGATGGTAAGCAACTTTAATTTTAAGGACTCGCATGAAGGGGACGCCTTAGCATCTGCATTATTTGCTTACAAGACGGCCAAGGCTTTGCTGGATAAGATAACTTTTTTTGTTCAAGAGAATAAAAAGCACGAAATCAAAAACAGTATAACAGAGCTTGTAATTATCAAGAAAATAAGCATAAAAAATGCAGTAAGCATTATTGAGAAAAAAGATGAAGAGTCCCAAATTATGGAAAAAGTGGTATTTGAAAAAAAATTAAATGAGCATGACTTTGTTAGTGTGTATTCAAAGCTGAAAAGGCTAGAAATGGAAATGAAGCTGGTAAAGAAATACAATAATAATTTAAAAATGAGATTGGTTCATTTGGAAAAAAATAATAACAGAATACCTCAAGTGGGCAATAATAAAAAGCGCATTGACTTCAGGGAAGCCACTATAAGATTTCTTGAAAATAAACTTAGATTGAAGGAAAAAGAGTTGGAAGAATCGAGATTGACAGTAAAAAACTTCAACACCATATTGTCGCATATCAATGATTTATATATTTTAAAAAAGCTAGATACATTAAGCATTAACGAATTCAATTTCAAAAATAAGCTCCTCAATATCCAAAAAAGCGATATGATTCTAGTCGATAATCCTAATATAGTAAGCGACACATTGATTGATTTATTAAGAAATAATATTTTTATTATTGTTTATAAACAACAAATTAGCAAAAAAAATGAAAGCAATCTCCCCTTTTTATTCATAAACGGCAAAAATCTGATAATCAGCGAGGACAGGTACTTTGGGTTTGTCAATAAAAGGAATTTTGAAATTGAAAAATCCAAAATTAACTGGGTTAAAAAAGTCATCGAAGATTACAAAAAAGAGAAGGAGCACCTAATTTATTAGGTCTCTGCTTCTTACTGTCACTCTCTTTCCAGTCTTCATGTTTCTAGCAAAAATCTTTTTTCCGATGCGTATAAGCTTGAGCTTGTCCTCCCTTACGAAAACAACGTCTCCAGTTTTGAATTTCAAGAGTCTAAAGAGCACATTAACCCTGTAAAGATCCTTTCCCTGTTTGTTTCTCGTATGGAACCTTGAGCTTATCTTTATTTCCCCTCCAAAGTTTTCTTTAAGCTTTTTTCCCAATATAAGAATAAATTTCTGCGAGGTTAAATACATATCAAAGCCATTCGCATGCTTAACCACTTTTGTTACAGCAACATTTCCCCTTTCTTTAATTTGTCTGTTCACAAAGTCAAGTATTTCGGAATTGATGTCCCTCAATTGAAGTATACCTTGATAATAATCAGTTCTTGCAAATTTCATTCTCAGCCTATTAAAACAAAACCTTTTTATTCTTTTTGGTTAGAGCACAAAGTTTATGAGGGATTGGAAGAAAACATTAAAGAAGGTATGGTATTTTATATGGGAAGACAACAGCATTTGGAGCTGGATTGTTAATATTATCTTAGCCTTTGTCCTTATTAAGTTTATTGTTTATCCTGGACTAGGCTTCCTGCTTCAAACATCCCACCCGGTTGTTGCTGTTGTGAGTGAAAGTATGGAGCATAATAGTGGAATTGACCATTGGTGGGACAAATCAAACAAATGGTATGTCACCAGTGGAATAAATAAAGAAGAATTTAAGAGTTTTCCATTGAAAAATGGGTTTAATAAAGGCGACATTATGATTCTGAAAGGCAAGAAGCCAGAAAATATTGCAGTTGGCGATGTTATTGTGTTTTGGAGCGCCAAGAAGGATATAATACATAGAGTGGTGAAAAAGTGGCAGGATAATGGGGCTTATTATTTCCAGACTAAAGGAGACAATAACCCTGCGCTATGCTCCCCATGCAGAGACCAAAGCGGTCAGGTTATACTTGATGAAAGCAAGATAAGTGAAAAGCAGATTGTAGGCAATGCAGTTTTAAGAATTCCTTTACTTGGGTATATCAAAATATGGTTTGTGGAAGTCTTTAATATAGCCAGGAACATTTTGGGAATAGTAAACCCATTTCAAAAAGGTTAAATTTATATAGAATTTGTCAAAGTTTCTGAAATCAAGATGTTTTGCCCAAAATGCGGCTCATTGCTTGTGCCAAGAAAAGAAGAAAGCAAAAGGATGCTAGTTTGCTCCTGCGGCTATAAAACGACTCAGGTAGCTGGAGCTACAATCAAAGAAACTATATCTAGAACTGAAATAGGAGTTGAGGTTATAGACAGAGGAGAGCTCCAAACCCTGCCTAAAACAACAGCAGAATGCCCTAAATGCGGCCATAAGACTGCTTATTTCTGGCTAGTGCAGACAAGAGCAGGCGATGAGCCAGAAACTAAGTTCTTAAGATGCGAGAAATGCGAGCATACCTGGCGAGATTATGATTAAGGCTTTTGTTGAGTAATGTATTGATCCACTAACCCAAGTATATCAGCTATTCTAAATGGCTTCATTATAACCCCGTCATGAGTTTCTCTCTCTGCATCGCTTAGCAACTGAGGGTCTTCACCACCCGGTGGACCTCCTGTCATAATGTGGGCATCCATTCCTTTAGAACTGGCTAATCTATATACCTCAAGGCCATTTGGCTGATGCCTATACAAATCAGTAAAAACAAAATTATATCTTATTCCTTCATTTATTAAAGCTATGCCCTCTCTTGTTGTAGGTACAAATGTCGCACTTACATTTTTCATAGCTAAAATATCTACTAAAAGCCCGCCTATCGCTTCTTCATCATCTATAACTAATGCTGTCAATCCTTCTACCATCTTACATCAAGCTAACAAAGAGTTTTTCGAATAAATAGTAAGAAATATATACTCCAGTTCTAAGAATAATAG
>JBBSVT010000056.1:0-27131 GCA_038046685.1 Nanobdellota archaeon | reverse complement strand
TGGAATACCCTAGATATAGCTTATATATAAATACTCCGATAAATAGACAATGTCTTATAAATGAATTTGCAAAAGTTTAGTCAATAATTTACACCATATATGTCAGAAAGTCAATCAAGATATAGCATTGTGGAAAGGCTCACATCGAGAAAATTGGAGATAATGAGTCATAAGTCAGAATTAAAGGAAGATCTTAAATCTAAGGAGCAGAAAATTGACAAATTAAAAAAAGGTTTGGAAAACTGGAAAAAAGATGTTCAGGAAGATACAAAAAGAGAACAAAGAAAAAAAGAATTGGAAATTGAAGGCGCTTCTCAGGAATATCAGAATACTAAAGAGCAAATGAAAGATAAGGAGAAAGTTTTTGATGAGCAAATCACGGCAATTGAAAAGGCCCTTCAGTCAATTGAGGAAATCAGCAAAACTTCTCCCACAATTCAATCATAGTCCTCCAAAAAATAATGAATGCCATGTGCGTCAAGAGGACTCAAGTGGCAAAAATAAACCAAAGCCATGTGCTGGTTCCCTAGGCAGGTTCAAATCCTGCGCCTGGTGAGGGATTCTCACCAGAAGGGTATTCTCTATTTTAATCTGCACCAGAAACTATTTTGAATCATTTTTTTACTCATATCTTAAAGCATCAACGGGCTTTAACTTGGAAGCCCTGTAAGCAGGAATTGTGCCTGCAATCATCCCAATAAAAATTGAAATCAACAAAGCTTCAATTAGAAGACTGATTGGAACGACTGTTCTGACGCTGCCCCCAGGCCCTAATCCAGTCAATAGTTTTGGAAGAACTGTGGAGATCGCAGCTCCCAAGCCAATTCCCAGTATTCCGCCAACTAATCCAACCAAACCTGAGTTTAATAAAAATATTACCATAATATCAAAGTTTTTAGCGCCAATCGCTTTCATAATTCCAATCTCTTTAGTTTTCTCAAGAACTGATGTAAACATAGTATTTGCAATTCCAACTGCACCTACAAGCAACGAGACAGCAGCTATTGCCCCCAAAAAGATTGTGAAGGTTTGGGTTATGTCCTGAAGCCTTTCCTGAGTCGCTTTTGATGAAGTAACACTAAAATCCTTGGTTCGGTCAGTGACGTGCCGCGATATTGTCAACTTAGAATCAATATCGCTTACAATCTGGTCAACCAAGCTTGTGTCTCTTGCTTTAATTACAATTGAATCAAATTTTTCACGACCGGCATCTTCCAATATGTCCCTTCCCTGGTCAATAGGCATTATAATCCTATTATCATCCCCCCCTCCAAATCCGCCTGACTCCTTTAGGATGCCAACGACTTTAAACAACCTCCCTTCAATTTGTATGTCCCTGTTTAATACCAACGGCTGCTTGAATGTGGTTTTTGCTATTCTGCTCCCAATGACAATCGCATTTGTATCACTTGGGTTTATATGCCTCCCAGACTCGAGTTCTGATGATAATATATTGCTCCATGCCAGCGGATCAACCCCCTGAATAGATACGCTTGCGCTTTCAGCAAGGTAGAAAACATCCGCTCTTCCCGAAACAATTCCATTTACAAAGCTTACACCTTCTGTAGATTTTATTATGCGCAAATCTTTGTCAGTCAGGTTTTTTCTTTGCGTAACTATGCTTCCAGTGCTTCTGATGTTACTGCCTGAGCCTCCTCCGCCTCCGCCACCGAATCCGCCTCTAAAACCTCCGAAAGCTCTTTCAAATCCAGGAGAAACTGTAATTAAATCTGCACCTAAGCCGCTTAGCCTTTCCTGAACACTCAATTGAGCACCTTCACCGATTGAAACTATAGCTACAATTGCGGCAACTCCAATGACAATTCCGATTATTGTAAGCCAGCTTCTTAGTTTGCTATGTAGCAATATGTTTAAGGCAAGTTTGAAGGATTTTCTAAATTTCATATGATATTCTTATTCTTATTATCTTATCGTCATTAGTTCTTGGAATGCCTCTACCATCTTTATTGCTGGTTGCAATATATAAATAGCCGTCATGCTCAACAACATCCCTTATTCTGCCTAAATTAGTTAACAACTCCTCTTCAGCCAAAATTGTATTGTAGTCATTGTCAAAAACGATTTTTCTTACCTGTGTGCCTCGTAAACCCGCAATATACAACTCATTTTTATAGAAAGCGATGCCTGAAGGGGCTAATGTAAACTCTGTATAACACCTTATTGGATTTGAATATTCTTCAGTTACTTTGTCGCATCCATATGGCCAGCCGTAATTTTGCCCTTTTTCAA
Source organism: Nanobdellota archaeon (assembly GCA_038046685.1). Lineage (GTDB taxonomy): Archaea > Nanobdellota > Nanobdellia > Woesearchaeales > GW2011-AR4. The sequence continues at coordinate 24,881 of JBBSVT010000056.1, read as the reverse complement.
TAATGTTTATTTCGTCATTTCTAGTCGCCCCATGCTCCGAGGCATATAATTGCCCATTAATCGGATGCCAAGCTATGCCTTGCGAGTTTCTGTGGCCGTAAGAATATACATAATTCCCAAAAGGATTATCTTTTGGGATAGTTCCATCCTTATTCATCCTCAATATTTTTCCTGCTAAGGAATTGATGTCCTGGGCAGTTGATGGCACTGTGGCGTCTCCAGTTGTTATGTAAATCTTTCCATCAGGCCCAAATTTTATTCTTCCGCCGTCATGAAACCTTGCATTTGGAATATTGTCGAGCAATATATGTTCATCTTCCAACTTTTCATTTAATATAAATCTTGAAACCCTATTGCTTTTTTCATGTGTGTAATAGGCATATACAAAATTATTTTTTCCAAATTCCGGGTCAACAGCGATGCCGAGCAAACCTGACTCAGAAACTTCACTAACTATAAAATTGCCTATAATTTTAGGATTTCCATTATCTAAAATTCCGACTGTACCATTCCTTTCAGTAAAAATCATTCTGCCGTCTGGCAAAAAATCAATTGCCCAAGGCGTGTCAAGATTTTTAACTAGAATTTCAAATGCATAGTCTTCCTGTTCTTTTTGTTCGACTTGTTTTTGGCAGGCAATGGAAATAAAAAATACAACTATAACAAAAATCATATTTTTTCTCATTTTTGATTTAATTAATATAATTTCATTTTCTTTTTTTAACAACACTAAGCACCACTTCCCTCCATCCCTTGTTTATATAAAGAACGAAGCCTATTACCAAAACAATAATTATTGCAGGGATGTAAAATGTCTTGCTCTGCCAGAAGCTTGTTTGCTGAGTTCTTTGGAATTGCCCGCTCTGCAAAGTCCCGCTTGAAGTGTCTCCAGTGGATGCCCTGAATTGTATAGGGACATTCTTTTCAACACTTCTCCTTTCTCCTGTTGTATCTGTGTAATCAATTTTCACTTTAAGATTATTGCTTGTGCCAGGAACTTCTCTCGTACTTTGAACATTTTGCGAAGATTGCCTTTGCCTAATTCCCGTAAAATTTGCCATGCCACTTGATCCAATTTGAAAGGAAACAATTGTATAATCCCCTTTGTCAAGATTTCCAATAATAGCCGAATTGCTTCCGGTAACTCTAAAATTGCTTTGCTCAGGTATTCTGACAGAAACTGACAAAGCAGGATTATTCCCAGTATTTGCAACTGATAACGACGTCTGCCCCTGTGTGCTTTCAGAGAACGCAACATCAAAATCTGTCTCGCCTCCGACAAAAACTCCGGCCTTTGTTTTAATAACAGTTGAAGTTGTGTTGGTTAATGATTCATATTTTAAGCTTAAATCAAGCTGGTAAAGGCCGGGCTGCGCATTTACGTCTGCAATTACTATATATTTTAATTCTATTGAATCGCTTACATCAAGATATTTTATGTATTTTGTATCATCAGAGAATACAGGCAGAATTACTCCATCCGCTTCTGACCACGAAAAAACCATATTTTGCAAGGGGGCATTTCCTATATTTGTAATAGTAAACTTCATTTCTGTCTCTTTGCCTGGCTCTATTTTTGCCTTGTCAACATAGATTATTTGAGCAAATTCTTTGCTTGTAACATCAATATTGAAGCTTACAGCAACCCATTCTTGATTGTCATATTTGTATTTAACTTTCAGCTCGTGCTTGCCTTTCAGAGCATCTTTGTCAATCTTTAGTTTATATTGGGTGTTGATATAGTTTTTAGCTGTTTGGTAGGCGTATAGGGTGCCAAGGTTCTGCAAGGCTGGACTATCTATAACTGTGAACGGATAATTCTGCACAGCCTCAATCTCAAGATTCTGCACGGTTCCTCCTCCAGTATTTTCAACTCTCAATCTTAACTCAACTGTATCACCGGCTCTTGCTGGGCTTGGATCTTGGTTTAGGAGAGTAACTTTTATGCTAGGCGATTCATATTCAACTGCGTAAACAATTGCAGTGACAACTAAAAACAAAATAACACTTAGGATTATTTTTTTCATTTTATATCAGCCTCCTTTTATAATTTGACCATCTTTTAGTTGGATGATTCTTTTTGCGTAACTTGCAAGCTTTAGGTCGTGCGTTACCATGATAATTGTCTTTCCTTCTTTTTTCCAAAGGCTTTGTAGTAATTCCAAAACATTAGCTCCCGCTATGCTGTCAAGGTTTCCTGTTGGCTCGTCTGCGAGAACCACATCGGGATCATTGGCTAGGCTTCTTGAAATCGCAACTCTTTGCTGCTCGCCTCCGGAGAGTTGTGATGGCAAATGCCCTATTCTGTCCCCAAGACCAACCTTATGTAAGATTTCTGCCGCTATTTTCTTAGCTGTTTCGGTTGGAATATCCTGAAATTCCAAGGGGAGCATAACGTTTTCAACAGCACTTAAGGTAGGAATCAAATGAAACTGCTGGAAGATAAACCCAATTTTCTTGCCCCTAATTTGTGCTAATTCGGATTCTGCCAAAACAGATATATTCTTGCTGTCTAAGTAGATAACGCCTTTTGTAGGCAAGTCTAAACAGCCTACCAAATTCATCATTGTGCTTTTTCCCGAGCCGCTTGCCCCCGTAATTGCCACAAAATCTCCTTGGGTTATTGCCAAGCTTACGCCTACCAAGGCATTCACCTCTACCTCTCCCATTTTGTAAGTTTTCCAAACGTTTTCAAGCCTTATTATTTCTGATTTTGCCATGAATATAATAAAATTTATATACTTTCAACAATATCTGAAACCAAGTGAAACGAAACGCTTTATAAATGCTTCTTGAAACTAACTGAAACGAAACAACATGAAACGAGAAAAACAGAGATTAAATAATAAAAGGAAATTTTATTGGTTTATTGCTAGTTTGTGCCTGATTTACGGAGGAGTGGCGCTGATTTTGCTTATTCAGCAATCTTATTTATATTATTTTAGAACTCAATTTACCCAATCAGATATCTTTATAAGAAATGCAACGCAAATTGCAAGTAACAGATTCAGACCAAATTTTAGAACACCAACTACTATTCCGCTCGTTGTAAACTTTTTTGGTGTCTTAATCTCAATTTTTGCTGGGCTGAGTTTAGTCAGCATTTTAAGGTCAAAAGAGTCAATGGAACTAAAAAAAGATGTAATTGAATCTATGGTACTACCTGATGAAAAATTAGTGATAAAGGAATTGCAGAAAAATGTTGGGGAATTGACGCAATCTGAATTAGTCAGAAGAACAAATCTCTCAAAAGTAAAAGTTCACAGGATTGTAAAAAGGCTTGAATCCTTGGAGATTGTAAGTAAATATCCTTATGGAGTTACTAATAAGATTAAGCTGGAAAAAAGCCTGTATGAGGAATAATTCGTTTTATCAGAAGATATGTTTTGATTATTCCGTCAGATGAAAACTTCTTCTTTTGGAAAACGCAACTTTGGTTTAGGTTTGTCAGCAGCGTATCCAACTGGGCAGAGCGCACTTGGCACCAAATTAGCTGGCAACTTAAGAATCTTTGAGTACCCACTCGGATCAAATCCCTCCATCGGGCAAGAATCAAAGCCCAGGGATTTAGCGCCATTCAGCGCATTGCCTAAGGCAAGATACGTCTGCCTTTGAGCCCAAGCCAACTTTTGATCATCTGACAAGCCTTTTTCGAAATCACGCATCATGCCAATGGATTCTCTTATTTCTTCTGCCTTTGCACCATTTTTAATCATTAATATCTCAAGTTTGTCTATATTGCCGGCAATGTCTTTGTCTGCGCAAAAAACAAGCAAGTGTGAACAGTCTGTAACCTGAGGCTGATTCCAAGACAATGGCAATAGTTTTTCTTTTACTTTCTGGTCAGTCACCACAACAATTTTCCATGGCTGTATGTTAAAAGAGGACGGTGCATACCAAATTATCTCAAATAATTTATTCATATCTGATTCAGATATCTTCCTGCCGTCAAACATTTTCGCAGCATATCTTCCTCTCACAATATTATCAAAGTCCATTAGTTTACCTTATACATCTTCGCTTATATTTATCAATAGAAGTTTTATGGGTGGGCAAAAGAGGGGGAAACCCAACCCATAAAACATAATGAAAATTACATCATTGCTTTTTTCAGCTTGTCCTCATATTCGTCCCAAGAGTGCTTTTCTTTCATCTTGTTAGTCCAGTAACCAATGCAGGACTCAACACCCACTTGAGCCACCTTATTCATTTTTTCACCCATTGCCTTTTCATAGGCAGTTTTCATCTTCTCCTTCATAAGCTCGCTCCATGCCTCATTGGCAAGCTCCATAACCATTTTTCCATGGTCTTCATTATTGTTACAGCAGCATTCTTTTGCTGAACAACAGCATGCATCTTTTTCTTCCGAACAACTTTTTTCTCCGCAACATTCTTGACCCATTTTAGTTACCTCCGTACTTATTTTCCATTTAAAAAATTAAAAATAAAATAAATCCTTCTTCGATTTGCTTATTAGCAACATCCTTTTTCTTTGCCTTTACTTACCATTTATATCAACCTCCATTGTAGTGTAATATCGGATAAGCGATACTTATATTTAAATTTATCGGTTATGCGATTTTTGAAGGGTATAATTAAGAAAAAGTATTTAAACCTACGCTATTATGTAATAATTATGAAAGAATGTTGTGAAATGAAGGGATTCTTGAGCTTTATCGTACTAAATCTGATTAGCAAGAAAAATATGTCTGGAGAGGAAATAAGGCAGGAGATTAAAAAAAGAAAAGGCTCGAAGCCAAGCCCGGGCACAATATACCCTGTTCTGAAATCGTTAAGCGAAGATGGATTTATACAGGAAATTCCTAATGGAAACAGAACGAAAAAATACAAGCTTACCAGAAAAGGACAGAAAGAAATAAAGATTGCAACCAAGAAATTCTGCGTAATATTCTATGACATGAAGGACGAATTTCAGAAATGCCGCTATTAATGCCCACTTTTAAAAACCTTGTTGTCTTTCCGAGTGCAAAATGCCCAACTACAAACTTGTATGTTTTGATGTTGATGGAACACTTGTAGACAACACAAAATCATCCTGGCAAATATTTCATGATTATTTCCAAACAGATAAGCATAGAAGAGATGATGCTAAAAATGCGTTCTTTAATGGAAAAATAACCTATGTGCAGTGGGCAGAGCACGATATCAGTCTTTGGAGGGAAAAAGACGCAAAAAAATCGGATTTCTGGCGAGCCATGGAAAGTCTGCGACTAATGAATGGAGCTTTGGAAACGCTAGGTGAACTGAAAAAAGGAAAATTCAGGCTTGCAATTATCTCTGGCTCTATGAATATCCTCCTTGAAAAGCTATTGCCAAATTACAAAGAAATTTTTGACCATGTATTCATTAGCAGGATACATTTTGCCGAAGATGGGACTATCAGCAAGGTTGAAGCTACTGAGTACGACGTTGATGCAAAACCACTTGCGCTTAGAGAAATTGCAGCAAGAGAAATGATAAGCATTCAAGAATGCGTTTTTGTGGGAGATTACTTAAATGATATGAAAATAATACAAAAAGCTGGATTGGGAATAGCATTCAACTGCATTCATGATGAATTAAAAAAAGCTGCAGATGTCGTTATAGAAAAAAAAGATTTAAGGGAGATCCTAAAATATATAATTTGAAAGCTCATCCACAGTTTGACATTTATTTTTTATTAACACAATTGCCTGATATGACGCACAGCTTTTTGCAGGATTTTTTTGTTGTCGTAATTCTTAATAATGTGCCTTAATTCATTTTTGTCTAGTTTATTTAAAAAATTTATGTTTTTTATTAATAAAGGCATTGCTCTTGTGATATTGTCGACAATAGTTATCGTCGCATTCTGCGCAGTTCTAGATAGTGGATTGATATCGACTGAAATAACTTTTTTTCCGTTTTTTATTAATACTTCTGTTCTGTCGCCATCCTCCAAAGGAGCTAGGACAACATCGGCATTAAAAATGCCTTCAGGATTTACATATTTTCTGCTCGACTCGAGAAATTTTATTTTGTATTTTCTATTGGGCAATAGAACTTTTTTTGCCCCATATTTTTCCAAATGTTTTTTTATTTTTAATTCTCTTTTTTTTGACGGATGGAAAATGTTCACTTCTAATGGTGCAGGTATCATCTTCGACAATTCAACTAACTCTTTTGGGACCAAAGCGGCAGCATTGCCATTTACGGAAATAACGGGGTTTTTTGCAAGCAATAATAACCAACTTGCAGCTTCTGTAGATTTTTTTGCAAAATTGCTCGTTTTTTCTCCGAGCAAATAGTCAAACGCTTCTCCTCTTCCGTGGGCTATCAAGCCATGCATTGATGTTATGCCTTTTTTTATTCCATTAACTATTAAATCTCTTGTTTTTAATGATTCAAAACGAGGATGAGATTTTGGGATTTTCATAACAAGTGCGCTCCTTTATTTGAAACTCGTAATTTTATTGAACCATTAAATGATTTGTCACTAAAAACAGCATTGCCAAGCATTATCATAGACGCATTTCCATTATTTTTTTCAATTTCATTTATTGTTTCAATTATTTTCTTATCTCTTAATAAATTACTATTAACTGCAAATTCTTTTGATATTCTGATAATATCATCAAATCTAATATTATTTTTTTTAATTGATTCTTGAATTTTATTGAGTGCCATTATTGCAGATTGATTTATCGTATTTTTTAATTTTGGATTTGTTATTATTGATTTTGTAGATATTTTACTAAAATACCGGCAATAGACAGCAACGCCATTTATTGGCAATTTTTTAATGATAAAATAAGAGCTTGGTTTTAATTTTAAACAAAATCCGCCATAAAATTGATTTACAACATCGCCTAAACCTGTTCTATTCTCTACCTCGGCAATATGAGCTATAACTGCAAGCTCTTTATTTGTTTTTTTTAAATTTAATAGTTTGTTTATTGCATAAGCAGTTGCTAAAGCACTAGCTCCGCTTAAACCAAATCCGCATCCTAAAGGAAGCTTTGATTTGATATAAATCCTTAATTTTTTATTAGTCAATTTTTCAACAACACTTTTTACTGTTGGAAAACTTATGGATTCATTATTGAATACAATTTCTGTTCTTTTGGCTTCAGAAACTTCAGCAATAACTCCTTCATTCAATGTAAATCCTACTCCATAAGAGCCCATCCATCTTGGGTTCTTATGCCCATAAATCTTGAAAATGCAGCTTATGTTTGCCGGTGCGAAAGACTTTGTTGATATCATGTGATAAGTGCATTAATAATTATATTTAAATTTTGCTGGACAAAAAAACTTGTATTTTTGAGAAGATTCTCAATAAATATTGTCAACAATAAAATCCAAAATCTTGTCAGCAACAATTCTCTTATCCGCCAATCGAATATGCTCAACCATTTTATTTCTATCAACAACAAAGACCTCATTCGTGTCAACATCAAAACCCCTTCCTTTCTTGCCAACATCATTTGCAACAACTAAATTTGCACTGGCAGATTCTAAGAGTTCATAGGCCCTATTTATAAGAATAGTTTTGTTTACATTATGTTCGGCCTTAAAACCGACTAAAAATATTTTATTGTTCATCTTTTTCAATTTTTCAAATATCTTTGTTGTTGGAGCAAGCTCAAGGTGCAATTCTTTGTTGCTCTTTATTTTTGTTGCTTTTTTGTTATTGATTGTGAAGTCTGAAACAGCGGCAGAGTGTATGACAATATCTGCATTTCTTATATGCCCTGCTATTTTATTGTGCAAGTCATTGACTGTTGTAAATTTTTCTTCTTTTAAGCTATAATTCGGCTCAATTGAATTGTATCCCCTTAATAAAGTTACATCCGCGCCTCTTAAAAATGCCTGCTCAGCAATCCAGGTCCCCATTCTTCCAGAACTTTTATTTGTTATTATCCTAACGGGGTCTATTTCTTCAATTGTCGCGCCTGCTGTGACTAATATCCTTACATCTTTAAAATCGCTTCTTTGTTTTAATAACAGCTCAGTTCTGTCAAGGATTTTCCTAAAGTTTGCAAGCCTTCCGACTCCTTTATAGCCGCAAGCAAGGTCACCATATTCCGGCTCCACAAAATTGTAATTTAATTTTCTCAGTTTTTTTACATTTTCTTTGACAATTGGATTTTTCCACATCTTGACATTCATTGCAGGGCATATTAAGACAGGAGCAATGGTTGCTGTTATAGAAGTCGATAGCAAATCATCTGCAATCCCATTGGCTATTTTTCCGATAATATTTGCTGTTGCAGGGCATATTAAAAACAAGTTGGCAATGTCTGCCAATGTGATGTGCTTTATTGGCTTGTTTTTCTTGATGTAGCCAATGTAATTAATTTTAGGATGGAATAAGGATGATTGGACTTCATTTCCACTTGCTTTTTCAAAATCTTTAAAATCAGCAAGATGTGTGGCATTTTCCGTCATTACCACATGAACAGTTGAGCCAAGTTTTCTTAATTCTTTAATTAAATCTAATGCTTTGTAGCATGCAATTCCGCCTGTTACACCAATGACTATTGTTTTGTTTTTGAAGATTGAATTTCCCATATATTGAATTAGAAAAAATATTGGTTTATAAAATTATTCAATTAATGAAAGCTAAACTCATCGCTTGGAAATTTTTCTCCTCTTACTTCTTTGGCGTATCGCTCAAAAGCTTCTCTCATATTTAAACCGATTTCAGCATATCTCTTGACAAATTTTGGCTTGAAAGCATCAAACAATCCAAGTATGTCATGGCTAACTAATACTTGCCCATTGCAGTGAATGCCAGCACCGATACCGATTGTTGGAATTGAAATTGATTCAGTGATTTTTTTTGCTAAGCTTAATGGAATACACTCAAGCACTAGGGAAAAACAGCCAGCTTCTTCCATTGCTTTTGCCTCTTCGAACAGTTTTTTTGCACTTTCTTCGTCTTTCCCCTGAACCTTAAAATTTGTGATAGTTTGGGGTGTTAATCCAATGTGACCCATAACATCAATTCCATTTTGAGTGAGAAATTCAGCAATCTCTGACCTGTTTTCAATCTTGACAGCATGCGCACCTGCCTTTAATAAAAAATTTGCATTTTCAAGTGCTATTTTTCCTTCATCATAGGTTCCAATTGGCAAATCTCCAACAATCAATGAATTTATTGCGCCTCTTGCAACTGCTTCTGTAGCTCTAATCATGTCCTGCATGGTAACTTTCGTAGTATCTTTATATCCTAAAACGACCATTCCAAGAGAATCACCAACAAGAATAATGTCGACAATATTATCCATTAATTTTGCAGTTGGATAATCATAAGCAGTAAGCATTACTATCTTTTGCTTTGATTTCATTGATTTGATTTGCTGCGGAGTTATCATTGGCAGAATTAATTTGAATGTATTTTTATATTTTATCTATAACAGTCTGGGTGGATGGATAAGTGATAATTGGGTAACCGGCAAATTAGTAAAGAGTTTTCAGAAATTCCTAACTTCTTTCCAGCTCTGAAAAATAAGCCTACATTCAAATCCCAAAAATAACCTTAATTTATCCTTTCCTTTAAAGCAGCACAAATAATCGGCATTGCAATTGTTGCATCGCAAATTAAATCAACAAACTGGGCTTTTGGGCTTAATTTGCCCCACGAAATTCCTTCCCTCAACTCTGCTCCCGAACTGCCGCCTGGCTCTGGCCTGTCCATCGTAATTTGCACTCCATAAGAGGCTTTTTTCGAAAACTGCATTGCTTGCTGTATATAATTCTTTGGGACTCCGCCGCCAAAATAAATGACCCCAGTTTTCTTGGCAGTCCAAGCAATTTCAATTATCTCTTTCATGTCGTCAAAAGCTCTTGTTTCAGCATTTTTTCCTTTCGCAAGCTGCCCCCAAATCATCAATCCAATGCCAGAATCCGATATTGCAGGGCAAAATATCGGGATTTTGTTTTCAAAACATGCTCTTAATATTGACATGTTTGGAGTTAATCTCCCAATTTCCCATAAAAATTCCCTGATTGATTTCTTATTTTTTAATTTTTCAAAATTTTTTGCTATAAAATCCTCCATTCCTTCATAAATATTGTTCGGCATATAAGACTCGTAAATTCTGTCAAATCCTTTTTTGTGGAGTTCTGCATCATTTGCGTCAGCGCTTCCTTGATAATGCCGATAACCAAGCGCTTCTCCTAAATCGTGAGTCAAAGTTGCTCCTGTTGTTACAACAACATCAACCCATTTATTTTCTATAAGGCCTATGATGATTTCCCTCATGCCGGCTGGAACCAAAGGGCCTGCTAACCCAATAAAAACTTTTGAGTCTTTGTCTTTAATCATTGCTTCCAGTATATTCACGGCTTTTCCCAATCTGCCAGCGCCTAAAATTCCAGTCGCTTCCATTTGCTTTACCAGCTCGTTGACACTCATTGCCTTCATTATTTTTATGTGGTTAACCGGTTTCATTTTTGGATTATTTATTCAATTTTGCTTAATACCTCTTCCTTATTATTTTCTTAATGTTTTCTTTTTTATGCTATTTTGGAAACACAATAGTTATTTAAGTCTTATTGAAAAGATTTAAATAAAGGAGCTGAAGTATAGATTGAATAATGGATGAACAAAAAGGTGATTCTCAATTAAATTGGTTTTGGAAACTCACGACAAAATGGTGGTTTTTTCCTGTTTTTTATGTTTTTTTGACTATGCTTTTATCATTGGTTGACGTTATATTCCATAATAAACCTAATTGGTTAACTTACATTGTTTTCATGCCTTCAGGAGTGATGTTTATTGTTCAATTAATAATTAAAAATAAGATGTTTAATGATCAATTTTTTATTAATACATCTCTTGTGTGGTTCGCTATCTTTTTCCACTTAATAAATATTTTTTTGATTATATTAATAACGAATACATACAATAAAAGGAAAATTGTGGTTAAATGGGTAATAATTATTTTAATGTTGCTTATGATTATTCAGTTCTTAGGCTGTGGGTTATATCTATCGCAGCACCCCCTAAGTGATTTTTCGATTCATTAGAACTTGGTTACTATTCTGAATCCTTATTATTAAAATATACCCGAATGTCAAAACAATAAATTTAAATTATTTAGTTTAGTACTTCTAGGAAAATGAGTCTATTAATCGATGTGCATGCTCATCTGGACCATGCCATGCTAATAAACAACATAGCCGAAATAATAAAGAGGGCAGAGAATGCTGGACTGAAGCATGTCCTAACTAACGGAATAAACCCAGAAACAAACAGGATGTGCCTTCAGCTTTCCAAAAAATATGAAATTGTAGTGTGTGCGATGGGGGTTTATCCAAAAAATTCTTTGAAAAAAGAGGTGGAAAGCGGGGAATACCCGTCGAATTTTGCTGATTACCGTACAGATGAAGAAATTGATTTTATCAGAAAAAACAGGCACGACATAACGGCAATTGGGGAAATTGGCCTTGATTTTGTCCATGGTAAAAACGATCAGCAAATCAATGATTTTAAAAAGATGATAGCTCTTGCTGAAGAATTAAGAAAGCCAATAATTGTCCATTCCAGAAAAGCAGAGCAGAAATGCATTGAAGCTCTTGAAAGCTCTAGCTTGAAGAAGGTGATAATGCATTGCTTCTCCGGGAAAAAGGCTTTAGTCAAAAGAATTACAGATAATGGTTGGTTTTTGACAGTGCCCACAATTGTTGTGAGAAGCCAACAATTTCAGGATATTGCTAAAAATATTCCAATAACACAATTATTCTGCGAAACAGACAGCCCATACCTAAGCCCTTATAAAGGTGAATCGAATGAGCCAGCTTATGTACTCGAAAGCTATAAGAAAATTGCTCAGCTAAAACAAATAGAATTAGTCGAGGTCATCAATAACATCTATATGAACTGGCAGAGGATGTTCGAATAATAATTAATCGCTAGGTTTAAATACTCTTAATAGAATTATTCATACATGATGAAGCTCATACTATACTTTTCTATTTTGATGCTTTTGTTACCAATTGCTTTGGCTGAAAAACAAATTTTCTCAGGCAATATCATGACAGATACAGACAAAAAAATAGATGGAAGCACCTTCAGATTCAAGTACGATGAAAAAAGTGATAAGGTATTTGCAGATACACCTGCAGGAGGCATTATTATTGAAAATGGGCAGTGCAAACCGAATGCCATATTCAGAGTCTGCATTAACAGAGCTAATTTCTCTTATAAAAACGTAACAACTTGGGTATATTACTACGAAATTGATGCAGTTATATCCAAGCTTACAGGCAGTCTGTCAACCTCAAGCACAGCAAAATCAAAAACCTTGCTTCAAGGGGAATCTACTGAACTGGAAGTTACTATAACAAACCCAACTGATTTTGATATCACAAGCATAGTATACCAGCAAGATTTAACGCCATTTATTATCAAGGAAGTCAAGAAATGTGGCTTGGATGGAAATCAAATTGTGTGGCAAGGCTCGTTAAAAAGCAGGTATTACCAACAATGTATTGCGACAATTACTGCACAAAAAGATGGTACCTATACTCTGGCAGGAAGCCTGAGCTATTTTAATGGATTTGAAACTGAAAAAAACTCAACAGAGTCTGTTGTGGTAAAAGTGCTTCCAAAACAGTTAAAGTCAAACCTGCTTACTGACCAGTATATCGAGGTCAACCATCCATTTTATGCAAATACTTCAATCCAAAATATTAATAAAGAGGAAAAGATTGAAGTGTATATGACTATCGAGCTGCCAAAAAACGTGGCTCTTCTTAAAGATGTGCCAGGATTTACTCAAGAATCCAACATTTTGAAGCTCAATACAATACTTGAGCCTGGTTCGTGGAAAAATAATTCACTATACCTTCAAGCGTCATCAGAAGGAAAAGGTCCGATAAAGCTTAAGTTGGATTACTTAACAATGGGTGTATGGGACACAATAGAAAATGACACTATTGTTGATATTATAGATCCAAGACCAATAGTAAACTTTAGTGCAGAATATTATGAGGTAGAACCTGGGCGAGACTTCATTGTTGTTGCCTTAATTAATAACCCAGGCAGGATTCGTGAGCTGACAGACATTAAAGCAACACTCAATGCCCCCTACAATAATGAAATCAAGCAAAGCCTTGTTAAGCTCATCCCAAACGAAACCTATTCATTGATTAGCCACACCATAAAGCTGCCCAAGAATATGCAGTTGGAAGAGAACAATAATACAATCAATCTCACGCTTAATATTGAATATAATTTTTACGGAATTATCAAGTCGTTAAACAAAAGTTTGGCTCTCTCAATAAAACCCAGTTCAGCTAATGCCATAGATGCTCCCGCTCCGGCAACCCAAACGACAAATCTGAATGTCTCGCAGATTTCTGAGCCAGCCGATGAAGCAAGCGCAGGAGCCATAATATTAAATAAACCAAAAACTAAGGGCTTATTAAATAAAATGAACTTGTTGTTTGGCTTGCTCATCCTCATGGTTTTGTTGTTATTATTTGGGATAATAAAGTTTCAGGCTAAACCAAAGGTAATTGCGGCATCCGGCGAAACAAAAACTGAACCTATGTTTAAAGGGATACTTATCCGCGTTTTGATTTTTGCATTGGTATTGATTTTAGTTGCTGCTGTGGTGTTTAATTTAAGGAGAGCAAGTGAGGAACAGCCAAAATCGGGCACTGGAATTTCGTCTGCAGGAAATGAATCTGTTGGCAATGCCACGTCATCAACAATCGGACAGGAAAGCAAGTTTAAGAAGCCGCTGGAGATTCTTGGACTTATAGTTCTTATTTTTTTAGTGCTGTTCATCTTACCAGCTGTTATAATTAAAATGAAAAGGCGTAAAAAAAGTGGTGGCACAACTATGCAATCAGCTGAGCAAGAGGCTTTAAAGGAATTGCAAGAAAAAACTTTTAAATAGCAAGATAAAGATTTAAAAAATAAAACCAAAACATTTTTAAGCTCGCTGTTTAATGCAACTGCTATGAAGATCAGCCTGGATACAAAGGAAGACTCGCATGAGGAAATCCGAAAAGTAATCAAGATGCTGCAAAACCTTGTTGGTGATTCTCAGGAAATATTTTCCAATCAGCCAACTAGTTCTGAAGCAAGCCCAGCTAATGCTCAAAACGTGTTTACAAACCTGTTTGGCGACTCGTCTGACTCGGGCGAAACATCAGCACCTCAACAGGATTCACCTCAGGTTGCGCAATCAGAGCAAACGGAAAGCTCGGAATCAACAGAAGACCTATTCGCGGAATTGTTCAGCGAGGAGGAACTGAAGAAAATGGATGAATCCAAAGTTAAAGATTCCAATGAAGAAGAACAGAACAAGACAAAAAATAAAAAATTCAATATAGAGCTTTATTAAACCTCGATTATCTTTCCTTTTTTTCCAACATTTATGACTGTTGTTTTGCCGATCTTTTCTTCTATTCCTTCCGCTTCATGGACATGGCTGCAAAGCAGGAAATCCGGCTTAAATGTATCAATTGCCTTCTTAACACCTTCGCTTCCTGGAAATATATTTGAGAATTTTTCCATCAAAGAGCCTGATGGATGGACGTGCGTGACTAAAATCTTTTTCTTTGCATCCTTAATCCTGTCATAGCCTTTCCTTATCAATTCAAAAATCTCATCTTCGCTCAACTGAAACATTCCGATATTCGCGCCGCCGCATCCAAATAATCCAACATCCTTATATTTAATTGAGTAGCCGTGCAGGTTAGTTGCACCATATAATTCAGCTAAAAATTCAGCAGTTGCCACAGTTTCATGATTGCCTGGGATTAAAATGACTTTTTTATTCTTCTTCACGAATGGCCCTATAATGCCCTCTGTTGATGATTCTGCATAAGTTAAATCTCCGCATAAAACAACTAAATCAATGTTTTCCTTTTCTGCCTGCTCAGCAAGTTTTTTAGCCTGATTCGTATCACCGTGTATATCTCCGGCTGCAAGAATTTTGAGCTTTGATTTATCGTGTTTTTCCATTTTTAGTTATCTAATGCATATGTTATTTAAAAACCTATCTGCCAATTCTAATTTTGCATTACTAAAATTATTTAAAGATACCTGTCTTCCAAAAATGAATGGATAATCTAGAGATTATTGGCTATCTCGCAGGATTTTTGGCCGCAATAGCATTATCCCCCCAGTTGATTAAAACATGGAAAACAAAATCAACAAAAGATATTTCAATAATATGGACCATAAGCTATATGACTGGATTAACTCTTTGGATTGTGTACGGTGCTTTAAAAAATGTCATACCGCTAACCGTTTTTGCTTCGATAGAGTTATTAATGGCATTTTCCCTTTTTGGAATGAAACTAGCTTATAAGTAGAAAAAATTATCTCTCTATAACCTTTACAACTCCAGTTAAATCAATTATTTTACTAGGCTTTCCTTCTTTTTTTCCCTCGTATAAAATAAAATCAACGCTTCCCTTTATTGCAGGATCTAAATCTTCCAGAGAGGTCATATACTCTTCATTGCTTCTATTGACTGATGTTGTGATAATCGGTACTTCTGCTTCAGCAACAAGCTTCCTTATCCAATGATTTGGTATCCTGACCCCTAAGGTCTTTAACCCCGGGTTTACCTCTTTTGTAACGCAATTATTCTTCAATTTAAAAATAAGAGTGTAAGGTGCTGGCAATTTATTGAGCCATTTTTCTCCTTCTTTTGTGATAATGCAATTTTCATAAGCCCACTTTAATGATGGCACAATCACAGAAAAAGGGTTTGTGGCTCTTAATTTAATTTTTCTCACTTTTCTAACTGAATTTGAGTTTTGGGCATTGCAACCAATGCCGTAGATTGTGTCTGTGGGATGTATAAATATTGAACCATTTATTATTTCATCAATGATTGTCTGCCTTTCCAGATTCAGCTCTTCAGGGTTCAAAATAAGCATATGCTAATGGAATGTATAAAAGTATAAATAATTTGTGTTAAACATTAAGGTATTTTTTACCCTATATACCCCATCATAAATCCTTCTTCCTCAGCATTTATCTCATCGTCCTCGATGGATTCTTCCAAGATTTTTTCGCTATAAAAATCTTCTTCGATTTCTTCTGACGCTTCTTTCATTTAAATCATCTCGTTATTTAATTTGATGCCGCTAAACTGGGCATCAAGGCTTCTAAGCCGCCTATTCGTTCTAATTGTTATTTCTTTCATTTGCTTCAAAAACAGATTTTCTATGAATTCATTGCTTAGCTCCATTTTTAATCACCTCATAGTTTTAAAAGCAGGAAAATTGGGGGTGAAGAGGGATTTTTGAGCCCTGTCACTTTTCCTGCCTTCTTATAAGCAGAATTTATTGCTTTAAATATTTCAACCAAGCATGTCCAGTGTCCAGTGGTTATTTTCGATATTGAAAATAATTAATAATCTGGGACAGAGAGTCAGAAATAAAAGCTGTCTATAATGTTACAATCAAAAGATAAGTCTAGAATCATTTTAATGATTTTTGTTCAGAGCCTCAATTTAGAAAAATTTAAGTATTGATTCCTTAATATACAGAAAAGTATGACGAAAGGACTATTTTTGGGTATAACACTGGCAATTATAATTTCTTTAGCAGTGGCTTGTTCGCAAGAACAAAAGCAAACATCAAATTCCAACGTTCCCATTAAAAAAATTGAAGATAAAAAAATCAACAATCAAACCAATATTGCAAAGCCCAATATCTCTACATCCTCAGAAGCTAACCAGGCAATTTCACAGGAAGTTAAGGAATTGCTTTTAAAATCGAAGACAAAAATCAGCAGCGTTTACTATACGTATAGAGGTCCCGAAACAACTATCAAAGGAGACAATTATTATGAATTTTATGTCAAAGGGAACAAGGTAAAATACAAGCCTGCTTTTGAAACAAAAGTCTTTGACCAGAAGGACTCTTTTGACAGTATTTTTTTTGACACTGCTGCCAAAACTGCTGAATCCTATTGTTCGGCTGCATTTTGTACCTACAAAGGCAAAAAAGCCGACTTAAACTATGGCCAGAGTTACATTTTATCTGTTTTGGACTGGATTGATTATATAACAAGAGCCAAGAAAGTAGGTGAGGAGATTATTGATGACAGAAGCACTTGGAAGATCGATACAGATGTCGGAATGATTTGGATTGACACTTTTTACGGCGTTCCTTTAAAAATAGAATCTGGAGGAAAAACTTACAGATTTCAATCTATTTCCGTGAATAGTGTAACTGACTCTGATGTAATGGCTTCCTGAAGATATAATTTTCAAATTAATATTCTTGATACTATGAAGTGTATTCATCTTAAAGTTTCGGGAATGGTGCAGGGAGTTAACTTTAGAAACAACACCAGAAGAAAGGCTTTAGAGCTTGGATTAGTAGGATTCGCAAAAAATCTTCTGGATGGAACTGTTGAAGTAGTTGCTCAGGGAAACGAGGAAAAGATGAAGGAATTTGTCGATTTTATTAAAAAAGGACCGGGATTTGCAAAGATAACTGAAATTGAAATACAACACAAACAACCAGAAAACTTTAAGAATTTTGAAATAATGCGCTAGGAAAATGAGAATCCAAAATATTTTATTTGTGATATTGCTAATTTTGGTAGTTTCATGTAATCAGCAACCAGAACACATTGTTGAGCAGGCTTCGGAAAAACAAGTCAAGAACGTCGATATTTTAAAAAATGGCAATGCTTCTGGAATTGAATCTGAAAATGCGAATTATTTTGAAAATGCAAATGGATTTCTCGCCTACCCAAAGAAAGAAGGAGTGTACCCTGCAGTTGTAATGATTCATGAATGGTGGGGCCTTAATGATAACATCAAGGAAATGGCGAAGCAGTTGGCATCAGAAGGGTATGTTGTTGTTGCTGTCGATTTGTTTGATGGAAAGGTAGCAAAAGACGCTGCTGAAGCAAGAGAGCTCACAACCAAAGTCAGGAATAATCCAAGCCAAGCAATCAGGAATTTGAGATCAGCAGTTGAATTTTTGAAAAATCAAAAGAATGTTGACAAAGAAAAAATAGCTTCTATGGGCTGGTGCTTTGGTGGACAATGGTCTTTGCAATTAGCTTTAAATGAAAAGCTGGCTGCGACTGTTATTTATTACGGAAACCTTGAAACCAATGCAACAAAGCTTTCTGTTATAAAATGGCCTGTTCTTGGTGTATTTGGAAGCAAAGACACATCAATTCCAGTTGAAACTGTAAAGAAGTTTGAAGCAGCTCTAAATGAAATTGGGATTAAGAATGAAATCCACATTTATGAAGGTGTAGGGCATGCATTTGCAAATCCAAGCGGTGCAAATTATGCGCCTAATGAGACAAAAGATGCTTGGAAGCGGACAATCGCCTTCCTAGACAAAACTCTGAAGAAAAGATAAATGTTTACTTAAAGAATCTCCTAACGACAAATTCAAAATTATGCCTATATATATTTGCATTCCCGACATATGTTCCAACAACTTCTTTAAATCTTTCAATTAACTCTTCTTTGTTAACATATCTTGCTAATAGACTTATTTCCTCCTCATCCCTCGCGTTCAACCTTGCAGCTTTTGTGATTATTATATCCAAAGGACTAAGTGCCTTTAACATTATATTTTTAAGTTGCAATATGTCTTTGGATTTTTGAATGTAATCTGACGGCAACTGCTCTGAGAATATGAATCCGTCAACAAAAAGATCAACTTTGAAGTTATTTCCAATTGATTTTTCAAAATCTTTTTTGTCTTTTGAGGTTATGCATAAATCAACATCTATTGTAGAAGGCTTAAGTCCAAGCAATGTCATGGCCGTTCCTCCCACAGCTACGAGAGTTATGCTTCTCTCCAACCTTCTATCTGCGTTACGAATCCATTTTAATAAATCTTGCTTTACTATCATAAATACAACCTTGCATTGCTAATAAAATCCTCATCAAAAAATCTTCCAAGAAGATTCCAGTTTTTAATTCTAGATGGAGATGTTTTTGAAAGGAACTCATATTCACCTTCAACAAGGAACGACACCTCTTCATCCTTATTTTTTTTTAAATAGGAAAGAACCTCCTTTAAGTAAGGCAAAGGTCTGATTAAAATGGCAGTTTCTATCAGATAGCCGATTTTGTTCTTCAACCCGTGCTTAAATGCAATCTCAAGAATTTTGAGTTTATCAATCTTATTTTTAACGATAATTACAGGTATAGCTTCTATATATCTTGCATTAGAATGCTTTAACAGGATTTTGGCTATAAGCTCCTCTATGCTTATTTTTTTCCCTTTTTTTTCTTTCAGCAAAAACATCGGATAGCCGTAAAGAGATAGATTATATTCGATTATAGAGTTTTCATTTTTCTTTTTTTTGCTGATTTCCTTTAAAATTCCAGATTCTTCAATTAAAGACGCTGCTATTAGCTTTGGCCTTATAGACCTGTACAGGTAATTCTTTTCTGTTTGCTTCAGTTTTTTCCCTTCTAATTTCTTTATTATTGTATCTATCTCAACCTTTCCAAATACCCTTCTAACTAAATAGTTTTTTAGTAATTGAACTTTCATAACCTTAAATAAGGTTATGTTATATATAAATGTTTCTATTTTATAAGGAATGCCTAAGCAGACTAGGATGCTTGGGAGAAGACTTTGGAGTTTCTGGAAAGGAATTTGAAGAAGAAATAAGATAAATTTATTGGAAAATTAATTAGATAAATTCTTGTTTATCCAGATATATACTGTACTTTCGTTTTCACGAATGATTAACCATCAAAGAAAGGGGTTCAATAACGATTTTACTCATTAATTGATTAAGAACCATTAAACTTAAGTGCTGGAAGTAGGCTTTTATGTATAAAAGTTGATATTTTTTTATAAAATGCACCATTAACGATTAAACAATAAAAATTAATCCTCTACTCTGCCGTCCCCACCCACCGCCCCCATTGACTCTATTCAACCTTGACTATCCACATACCGTAAACAACCATCTTTACCACCTAAACCATAAGTAACAATAAAACCTCCTTCAGTAGAACTTTCTGGGATAGCTAAACAGGCATCGCGGTTTTTCGTAGAAGTTCCAATATCATACAAGCATTTTTTATTTTCTTGTTCTTTAAAGTACGAACAGATCCTTCCATAATCTGTGATAGGTATGATTTTTTTCAAACATTCTAATTGATATGGTGGTGAAAATCCTTTTAAGCATAACTCAGGATTTGAATTTCGAATAGCTAATTCTGTAAAACATTGCCCTTTTACATAAGAATCTGTAATTCCTTCACACTCTTGCTTTTGCAGTGCAGTCTGAGTAATAGTTTCAGAATGTCTTCTTTCATATCCTATTTTTGTATATTTGTAAATTCTAAAAAGTGAAAATGTTAGGAGAATAATCAAAATTACCATTAAGATTATTCTAATAATTTTTTTATCTTTTATGTAATCTATGCCTAAAAATACTAAAAATAGCACAGCATTTATAATTCCTAAAAAAATTAAAATTAGACCTGCCAAGTCTGGATAATGACCAAAGTTAACTTCAAAGAAAAATGCTAAAAGAGCAAGTCCTATAAATCCTAATAATCTAAAAAAGAAATTCTTAAGGAAAATCAGGGGTAGTAAAACGATTAAACATGAGAATAAACTTAGCTTTATACCCTGAATACGTAGTGTACCATCATAATCAAATCCAAAATTAACAAATAAGCCCACTCCTAAAAATATTACAAAAAATAATAGTAGATAATGAATAATATTTCTTTTAACTTCATCAGAGGATTGAATTAGAGACATAAGATTATTTTTACTTACTACTATAAATAATTACCTATACAAAAATTTCGCCTAATGCCCATCACGAATTCCACCATCGAACCCCTTTCTCTTCTTTGAACTGTCAAAAATTCCAAGTTACGAATACATTAAGGAATTTTTGAGCATCTCAAAAATGCATAGCATTTTTGATGATCATCAGAAATCTTCAATTTCTGAGATGCTCGGAAATTTTTGCAAATTCAAATAGATGATTAAAATTTCCGACACTTCTCTAATCCCTATGGATTAAACAAACTTTTCACAGAATTACCTGTACTTTTTGTAAATGTTGTCGTGATGGTCATAATCCTCAAAAGACACTAAATTTTGCACTTTCTTATAACTAAAGACTAGCACAAAATGTCCGATATGCACACGCTTACAATCTTTCATATCATGCCTTAAATTCTTGTAATGCTCTATGCTGTCAGATTTGATAACCTCATCAATTTTCTTAAGAATTTGCTCATACGTGCTTTTATCTTTCTTTGATAATTTTTCTAGAACTTTCTTGAGGTGAGGCTTAATCTCGTGAGAATACATCTTAATTTTCAATTATCTGTCTTAACTCATCGATATTCTTAAAAGGAATACCCTTTTCTTTTCTAATATTCTTTAATTTTTCAACATATTCAGGTTTGACTTCTAACCCCACCTCACCTTTGATTTCCTTAACTTCAGCTTCTATATTTTCCAATTTAGAAGCAATATGACTAAGCATATTGAGCATTTTTTGGTTTACGTTTACGGTTGCCATAGTGTAGCTCTATTCTAACCCAATTTAAATAACTTTCGACTTAATCCTGCGAAATGCACACCTCAAATATTCTTGATCACATAAACAAAAAAAATTTCTTAAAACTCCGTCAGCTTCTTCTCGGATTTATGCCTTATTATTGTGGTGTTCCCTTCTTCCCCGCCAGCAGTTTTCTCAACAGTTATAAACTTGTTTTTTTCCAATCTCTCAATTTTTCTTTGGAATGATTTATAAACTAATTTGCCTCCATTGTTTTGGTACATCTTGAAGAAATCGCCAATCTTTCCTCCTGAATTATTTTTTACTAAATCTAAAATCAACTGCTCGTCAGTTGCTAAGTCGCTTGTTTTCTTGATGCTAAATTCATCAAGTTTATTTAGAGCTGATTGAGCATGCTCCAAATTTATTTTTCTTGATGACTTATCTTCTGCAATAACGCCAGCTTCTTTCATAAGATGAAGCCCGGCTCTTATATCCTGCAATTCAGCTGTTTTCTTAGCTATTAATTCAAAGGCGTCATCACTAATAACATTTGGATAAAAAGCATATTCCGCTCTTTGCTTCAGTATTCCTTTTGTTTCCTCATAATTGTATGACTTAAAGTCTATTATCTCTGGAATTAGCCTTGATTTTATCCTGTCATCCAAATCAGTAAGCCATTCCTTGTAGTTTGTTATCAAAATTATTGTTTTTCTGTAAATTTCCTCCAAAATCATGTACAAGAAATCAAAATCTTCAAGCTTGTCCACTTCGTCAAAAACAAAGACAACTGATTTCTTATTTAGGTTCTGTTTTATCCATCTAAATAACTCTTCTGTCTTCTTGTTTTGAACAAATTTAAAGTCCATTAAGTCGCATATCTCGAGAACTATCTTAAAAGTTGTATTCCTCTGCCAGCAATTTATGTAAATAGGTATTATCTCGTCGGTTTCTTCCGCTAATTCTGCTAGAATATGCTTGCACGCAAGTGTCTTGCCAACTCCAGGCAGGCCAAAAATGAAGATGTTTTTGCCATTCTTTTCCTGAAACAATGGCTTTATGCAGTTTGCAATAAATTTCTGCTCTTTTTCTCTGTAAGGCACAAGTTTCGGCTGGAAGGAATAATCTAATGCAACATCATTCTTGAATAAGGTTTCGTTACTTCCCAGAATATCTTTAAACAAGCCACCCATTTTTGGCTGGAATAATCCTTAATGCTTTAAATAAGTTTTGCTGCAATGGAATAATGCAATAAATTTATCTTTTGCAATTAAAATCCCAAAATAGCGCTTCTGAAACTAAACCTGTACTTTCTCGCTAATTTCGATATTTCCTTGTCCATCAGCGCTTTATTTTCAAACTTTGCTTCCATTTTCCTAAATTCAGAGCCGTGATGCAGATTTCTTCCATTCTTGTTCTGAAACTTAAATTTTTTGTGGAGCATTTCATGGTACATAACATAATCTAAAAGTTCTTGTTGTGCACTCTTGAAGATTGTGCTTATTGTGATTGTATCAGAGCCGTATTCATAAGAGCCGAGCTTGCTTGTTGAAGGATTGCCCCACTGCAAGTTTGGCTTGTCGAGCATTCCATTAAAATAAGTTTCATTGACCTTATCAAAAGACTGCTCAAGAATAGCATCTGTTTTTGTTTTTGGAATTGCTAAATGGACATTTTTCATGAACAAATTATAAAGTTCCATATTCATTGTTTTTTTAGTTTTTTCCTTTAGAATTTTTGCCATTAATTCTTGTATTAACCCAATTTGTATCTCTTTACTTATTTTTTTCCATTCTTTGCTTAGATTGAAGATTAAATTATTGCCGTAAAGTTTGACGTTTGCATTGTATGGCTTAAATTTTCTGGAGTATTTAAGAGAAAAATTAAATTTAATTTCTTTTTCTGGATGCAGTTGTTGGAATGCTTCTTCGGTGAGGGATGACATTTTATTAAATTGAAATAGCTATTTATTAAATATTACTATCCCCATACCTCAAAATATCAGAAAATTATAATGTTTTTCTTTCTAAAAACCAATAACTTGAATATAAATATTTAAAGTTTTTCTTTTTTGCATTTTATCCATGCACCTCATACCTCAAAATTGCTGCAACTTTCCCAAAATCTCTAAGCTGCACACCTTCTCTCGTTTGGGTAGAAATAATCCTAACCTCAGTTCCAACGGGCTTGGCCGCATTTTCAAATTCCTCAACCTTGGCTTCCGGTAAATCTTCTGATAAAAGCAGAATATCAACAACACCAATCTTCACTTTATTCATTACCTCGATTTCGCCATAAGCCACCATATTCTGTTTTGTAGCCAGCATCTCAAGGAATTTACCCACAATTTTCTTCTCCTCCGTAACTTCTTCCTGCGCCAAAACATCTCGGCTTTTCTCAAGCAGCTCCTCTAATCCAAATTCACCTGTATAGCTCAAATCTTTAATTGCAATTATTTTCTTTTTAACTTCATTTGTTATGAAATCTCCTTCAACTAAATCGTATTTGGTTGGGCCAGGGCCGCCAACAATAATCCCTTTCAAGCCCTCCATCTTAAGAAAAGTTTCTTTCATGTATTCTGCAACTTTCTTGTAATGGTCTTTTGCCGCGCCTTCAATTAGGCGACTAAATCGAGCCGCACTTTGTCCTCCTGCCTTAAATTTTCCCGGCACCTCGGAGTGAGTTTTAACCAAAGGAATTATCGTTTTTCCTTTCAATATTGCAATATTTGCATCTCTCCTGTCCATAACAACTAACCCATAAACCTCTTTTGCTTCCAGCATTTCCATTAATATATCAAGAACGAACTCCTTATCGCATCTGTAAATTCTTGTTTTTAATGGAACAGGCGGCTCAATGCTCCATACTTTGAAATCCTGTTGGCCCTCTCTTTGAGCAACGTTGCCGGAAAACACAGCCAAGCCATTTGGCGGAGTTTTCTTAAACAGCTTAAGGTGTTGAATCATTCTTTCGAGGGCATCGGTTACATTTTTTCTTGTTGAAGCAGATTTAATGTTGGCTGCAGTGCCCTGCTCTTGAGCTAGATGATTGATAATCTTGTTTAGGTCGTAATCCTGAGGAATATAAACACTGACTAATTCAGTATGCCTGCCTCTAAAATTTTCCAGTTCCTTGATGATTTTTTTTAAATTGAATCTCTGGGCTTCTGTAAGTGACATATTTCACTTAGAAACATAATAACTTTATAAAGATTAACAATCACCATGGTGCTTAACTCACAAAAACTGCTACCCAAAGTACCATTCACCAATAATGAATAGATTTATCATCTTTATTTTTGAAAAATCTTGTTAGGCAATTAACAAAAAACCTTAATGAATAATTCCGAAATTAGTTCTCACCTCTGCAGTATATAATTGCTTTTTAAACT
>JBBSVT010000055.1:0-7831 GCA_038046685.1 Nanobdellota archaeon | reverse complement strand
ATGTGTTAATATACCTTACGCCTCTTTTTATGAGTAAAGTGCAAAAGTTTAGGTAAAGATGTCCAGTGGTAAGATATTCTTATAAATACATATCAGTTAGCCCTGTTATCGCAACTTTAAAAGAATGGTATAGGGATTTCAGAAAAAAACCTAAATGGGACAAGTTTTCTATTATATTCACTATAGTAATTGGTATAGGCGGAATTTTTTTTGGAGGCTATAAAATTTTTAACTTTTATTTTAATAATTCAATTGAAAATCCAACGTTTAATGTGAATAACTCTTCTAACTTTGGTATATTCTACAAAAGTCCGAATAGTGCCTTACCATTACTCCTATTACTGAAGCACGAATTTTAAATGAAAATTGTGATTCAAGCATTTATAAAAATACTTTAAAATTGAATATAGAGAAATTTTTTGAATCTGCCAAGATGGAAGGATGCAGTTTTGATCAGACTAATTTGAAATATGACATTTTTAATGCGGAAATCTTTTTGCCAACAAATCAAAAGCTATTCGTTCCAAAGGTATTATCCAATCAAAGCTACATAATAGCTTATCTAAATGAGGATTATTCAGCTGCCTGTATTGTACCTAAATATAAAATTGACACTAATTTTGATGAAAAAAAGTATGCTTTATTTTTACTATTAATGAAAATCCTTGTTCAGGCGGATTAGACTTAAAACCGGGACCTGCATTTTTTATCAATAGAACCCGGTGTTTTGTTAAAGTTTCAGGCAATTCTGAGTTTTTAGAAAATTGGAATCCAAAAATTTAGGAATAGCTACTCAACCGTCACAGTTTTTGCGAGTGACCTTGGCTGGTCAATATCTCTTCCAAGCTTATCCGCAATATGATAAGCCAGCAATTGCAAAGGCACAACAGCCAAAATTGAACTTAAAGTATACAAAGTTTTTGGTACAAAAATCGTATGCTTTGCTTTTTTTGGAATTTCCTTGTCACCTTCTGTTGCAATTGCAATTATTATGCCCCCTCTTGCTTTTACTTCTTCAATATTTCCCAAAACTTTTTTATAAGTGTAAACATCATGCGGGGCAATGAAAACAACAGGCATGTTCTTGTCTATCAATGCAATCGGACCATGCTTCATCTCTGCCGCTGGATAACCCTCTGCATGTATGTAACTCACTTCTTTCAGTTTCAAAGCCCCTTCTAATGCAATAGGAAAATTTACCCCTCTTCCTAAGTACAGGGAGTTTGTTTTATTATGGTAAAGCTCTGCACATTTCAGAATCTCATCATCTTCATCTAAAACAGATTGCAGCTGCAATGGAATCTTCCTAATGCCGTCAATCATGTCTTTTATTTGCTTTTTATTTAATTCTTTTCTCAATTTTGACATGAAAATTGTCAGCAAATACAGAACTGCAAGCTGGGTTGTGAATGCTTTTGTTGATGCAACCCCAATTTCAGGGCCTGCTCTTGTGTAGATAATCCCATCTGAAATTCTGGTTATAGAGCTTCCCATAACATTGCATATAGATAATGTTTTTACACCATATTTTTTTGCCTCTTTTAAAGCAGCAATTGTGTCAGCCGTTTCGCCTGATTGGGAAATTGCAATGACCAAAGTGTCTTTGTCGAGCAATGGGTGCCTGTACCTGAATTCTGAAGCATATTCTACCTCTGTTGGTATTTTTGCCAATTCCTCGAACATAAATTGCCCAACTAAGCCGGCATGCCATGATGTGCCGCATGCAACAATTATTATTCTATTTATTTTCATCATGTAATCGTTGCTTAATGCAAACTCCTTTTCAAATTCCACATTTCCATTTCTTAGTCTTTCGTTAAGAGTGTCTGCTATAGCGCTTGGCTGCTCATAAATTTCCTTTAGCATGAAATGTTTGTAGCCGCCTTTTTGCGCAGCTTCTTTGCTCCAGTGAATTGTGTGTATCTTTTTCCTCTTTTGCCGTCCATCCAAATCAAAAATTTGAAAATTATTTCTGGTTAAGACTGCAACTTCCTTATCTTCTAGGTAAATGATTTTATTTGTATAGCTTAAAATAGAAGGCACATCAGAAGCAATAAAGTTTTCATTGTTGCCGATGCCCATAATTAGGGGGCTTTCATTTCTCGCTGCAATTAGCTTGTGCGGTTCATCAGCGTATAGGATTCCAAGAGCGTAACTGCCATCTATCCTGGAAAGCGCCAATCGTATTGCTAACTCGATAGTATTCCCATTTAGATTTTCTTCAATCAAATGCGCTATTACTTCTGTATCTGTTTGAGAATAAAATTTATGCCCTTTTTTAATAAGCTCATCTTTCAGCTCTGAATAATTCTCAATTATGCCATTATGGACAACGCTTATCTTATTGGTGCAGTCAACATGTGGATGCGCATTTTTTTCTGTTACCCCGCCATGAGTGCTCCACCTGCAGTGGGCGATTCCCGCTTTGCCCGGAAATCTTAAGAAATTTACTTTCTTGTGCACCTCATCAAGCTTCCCTACTCCCTTTTTTATATTGAAATTATTGTTGTGAACAAAGCACATTCCCACAGAATCATAGCCGCGGTATTCCAAATTAGCTAATCCATTATACAGCTTTTCGCTTACATTCTTATTAGATACAACTCCAACAATTCCGCACATTTTGAATACGTTAACAAAAGGAAAAAATTTGACCGCTGAGGTCAAATTCTTTCATACTCACTTGAGATGTTTATAGATGAGATTGATTGTAAAGCATAGCTTATTTATATATCTTATTAAAAAAATTATAGCACAATTATAAAAAAAATTATAATGGTCACTATTGCTGAAACCTTACCATTTCAAGAATTTCTTCAATCCATTTTCTGGTACTATCCCTGGCTTTTGCTCTTTTTACATAGGTTCCAATAATCTCTTGGCCAAATATTTTCCTTACAGCGTATCTGAAAGTAGCCCTATAGATGTTCCATGAAATTGCTGTAACTTCCATGTAAATATTCATATATTCCCTTTTCGTAATATTTTGAGTTAGAAATTGCTGGTTTAAAATATCAAAAAAATCTTTGAAAAGTTTCTTTTTTCCAAAAGCCATTAGTCTTATGTCATTTGCGCCATTTAATTCTTGTTTTTCACGAACATATTTATCAGACCACTCCTGCACGAAATAAATTCTACCAGTATTGTTGCCCTCATAAACAAACTCACATTTAACAGATGGCGTATATCTATGGCCCTCCCCTACACCGGAAGAAACCCATTGCTGGTATATTACACCCCATAAAAGGGTACTTTCTTCTAAGGAATAACCCCCATCTGATTTAAAACTTCTAATACGTTTTAGAGTAAATCCATCAGCATTATCTTTTGTTATTATTCCCACTAAGTCGGTCATATCCTTAGCATAAAACTCTCATTTAAAATATTATCTCATTCAAAACCCACATAAACACAAAATTCATAACACCATTAAAAAAATATTTATAGTAGTACCTCTTTTTTGTATTTATGTTCATCATAGACAAGCAAAAAAATGAAGTTTACTCTCTGCCAGCCAAAGAAATAAGCGTTAGGCATGCAAAATCCGTAAGCTCTGAATTGGCGCAAAAAATATTGAATTTGCTGGCAAAAGAAGCAATGTATCCAATCGACATAGCAAAAACGCTAAAAGTGCACGAGCAGAAAATTTATTACCATATCAGAAACCTTGAGAAAGCCGGCATTATAAAGGTAGTAAAAAAAGAAACTAAGCAGGGAGCTACGGCTAACTTTTATACGTTGACTGAGCCTGCTTTTGTGATTAAATTCAAGGATTTTGAAGTCACAAGCAAAATAGGCCAAATTAGAAATGAATCGGAATTTCTTGAGCCATTTATAAAAGATGGTCAACTCGATGCTTTGATTATAGTCGGGTCACCTGATCCGCATGGGCATGATAAGGCAAGAAGCAGAGATGGCTACTATGGAATGGACTTGGCATTATTTCTTGGGACATTTCTTAATTATGTTCCAAAATTCAATGTCAAATTGGATACAGAAGTGAGGCAAGAAGATTTTGCTAACAATTTAATCCTTATTGGAGGTCCTGTTGTAAACAAAGTCGTTGAGAAAGTCAATTCCAAGCTGCCGATTAGATTCGAGAATGGGAGCATAAAATCAGAGATATCAAATGAAACTTATCCTCAAGATGAGTGCGGATTGATTGTTAAGACAAAAAGCCCATTTAACAAAGACAAATGTGTCCTAGTTGTTGCTGGGAAAAGATTCAGCGGAACAAGAGCTGCAATTATTGCATTCTTGAAAGACTTTAAAAAAATAATGAATGGAAACGTTCACAATCCCGGCATCAAAGCCAAAGTTGTAGAAGGGATAGATCTGGATTCAGATGGAATAATTGATGATATTGAGTTTAGGGAATGAATAGGGAAAAAATTTAATAGGGAAAAAATTTCAAATCCATAATCTGAAATTTTTTCATAATACAATGTTCAAGAAAGAAATAAGAGTTATAGGAATTGACGACGCTCCTTTTGATAAGTTTAATGATTCAAAAGTTCTAATTGTTGGAGTTGTCATGAGAGGCGGCTCGTGGATTGATGGGATTTTGTCAACAAAAGTGGATGTTGATGGCATCGACTCAACAAATAGGATTATTGAGATGATTAATAAATGCAAATTTAAGCCTCAGCTTCAATGCATTTTCCTTAATGGGATTGCTGTTGCCGGATTTAATGTTATTGATGTTAAAGAATTAAGCAATAAGACATCGCTTCCTGTAGTAACTGTTATTAGAAAAATGCCAGACATTTTCAATATCAAAAAAACATTAATAAAAATCAACAAAAAAAATAAAATAAAACTATTGGAAAAAGCTGGAAAAGTTATCCAAATTGAGCGCATTTTTGTCCAATTAACTGGGATTGATTTAGAGCAGATTAGGCAAATTCTCAAAATTGTTTGCACCAGAAGCCTTATTCCAGAGCCATTAAGATTGGCGCATTTGATTGCTTCTGGGGTTACGGTTGGAGAGAGCAAAGGAAGGGCTTAAAGAGAGTTATATATTTGAAAATATTTAAATAATTCTATACAACCTGTTATGAGTATGACAGGTATTAACCCTAATTTAAAAAACGAATTAAGAAGAATTTTCAACAAGCATGACCCAGTTGGAATTTTTATGCACGAAGATGTTAATTTTAATGAATATGATCCAGAGATTAGCGGCATAGTGATAAGATTTAAAAGGAGTAAAAATCTAAAGGAATTTGCCGATGAGATAAATAATGTTTTCCATAATATGTTTTCAGGCATACGAATACGTAAAGATACTCTCGATAAATTAGCAAAAGATGTTTATGAACTTCTAAATTCTGAATTAAAATGAACTTTGTAACCTGAATATTTCGCAATATTAAACATAATAATACTTCCCTTTTTCCTTCTGTTCTCTATCTAACCTCGAATCCAGTTTATTTACTCTAGGTCTATTTGTTTCAGGGTCCCTTCTTAATGTAATTCCAAGCTCTTTCAAAAATTTATTCATGCCGTCTTCCATCTCAAACGGGCCTGTGACATTTCCTTCAATAGCAGGCTTTCCTTCAAAAACAATTAATTTGTCACTTATATAATCAATAAACAATAAGTCATGGTCAACAATTAATGCAGATGCCTCTTTTTGCTCGACAAAATCCCTTATTACTTTTGAGAGAACAAGCCTTTGCTCAGAGTCAAGATAAGCAGATGGCTCATCAAGTAGGAATAAGTCAGCATCTTGTTGAAGGCAATATGCAATTGCAACTCTTTGAAGCTCTCCTCCGGATAACTCACTTAATTTATTCAAAGATAACGGATTAATGTTCAATGGATGAATAATCTGATTTTCAAATTTGTTAAAAGCTGTCTTTAGAACATCAACAACCAAGGCATCTGAAACTTCTAAATATTGGGGCTTGTAGCTTACTGTTACTTTTTTTGTAATTCCGCCTTTGTCCTGTTTTAAAACATTAGCCAAAATCTTGACAAAAGTTGTCTTGCCGATTCCATTCTCTCCTAAAATGCCGATAATTTCATTTCTATGAATTGTGCCTTTATGAGCTTTCAAGCTAAAATTGCCCAGTCTCTTTTCAATTTCTTCCCATGAAGTTATTGCCTCTTTTGTATGCTTCTTTTTGATAGGGGGCTTTTCATCAAACTTTATTGTGGAATCCCTAAACCTGACATTCTCTTCTTTAATGTAGCCAGAGAGATAAACATTAATGCCATTCCTTACTGGCTTAACACCGCTAACAATACCATAGCAATCTTCTTTTCCATACATTAAATGCACTAAATCAGCAATATAGTCCAGAATTATCAAGTCGTGCTCAACAGCTAAAACTGCATTATTTTCATTTATTAATGACTTGATAAATTTGCTGACCCTTATCCTTTGTTTTATATCCAAATAGCTTGTGGGCTCATCAAAAATATAGAGATTTGCATTCTTTAAAACAGTCGCTGCTATTGCAACTCTTTGAAGCTCTCCTCCTGAAATTTCTGTTATGTCATTGTTCAATATCTCATTCAACTGCAGTTCATCTGCAATTTCTTTTAATTCGTTTTTTTCATCAACTCTCTTCAGTAAGTCAATAACCTTGCCTTTTATTGTTTTGGGTATTAAATCAACTTGCTGCGGCTTATAAGCAACTTTGATTTTTTGATTCTTCACTTTCTCAAAAAAGCCCTGTGCTTCAGTCCCTTTAAAAGATGATATAAGCTCATCATAGTTTATTTCCTTCTTGCTCCAGTCACCAAAATTCGGTTTCAAAACCCCTGCCAAGATTTTGATGGCAGTTGATTTGCCAATTGCATTGACTCCGAGAATCCCAGTTACTTTTCCAAAAGTTGGAGTAGGAATCGAATAGAGCACAAACTTATTCTCGCCATAGCGATGGATTGGTTTTACAGTTAATTCTTCCGGCAGATTAATTATCTTGATTGCAAGTGGCGCAGCCTTTGGGCAAATGCCGCATCCTGTGCAAAGATGCTCGTCAATTGAAAGCTTGCCATCTGCTTCTATCTTTATGCATTCTTTGCCTGTCCTGTTAACTGGGCAAATGCCTTGGATGTGCAGCTTTTGCTGAGCATCCTTGAGCTTCTCGTTGTCAACTATGGCTATTCTTGTCATATTTCTACAAAAAATTTTAATATACATTAAAATTTTTTGATTATTTACATGAAATGCTCAATCTGCAATAAGTCAATTGAAACAACCTTCTTAAATAAGATTATTGGCACTTATGTAAAGGACTCTAAAAGTAAACTAAAACCGATATGCTTCGAATGCCAGAAAAAATTCAGTTCAAAAGAAGAAATGTTGAAAGCTATTAAATAACCTTATTCTTTGCCTCCGTGGCTCAGTGGTAGAGCGGCGCTCTCGTAGCTTGGAAAAGCGCAGGTCGAGGGTTCGACTCCCTTCGGAGGCTTTAATACCCAGGTTCACAAATACCGTTTTCCAGCCACTGACTTATTTTTCGTTGAAATTTTTTGTTGGAAGAACCTATGTAATTTACCCATTTCTTAAAATTATCTTTACCATTTAAATAAATAGCATGCTTGATGTTGTACTTATTTGACCTTTTGTCATATTCTTTTAGATCATAAATGACACTATGTCTGAGGTTTAAATCTTTGAACAATTCTTCTAAATCCTCAATGAGACTCTTACTAGCAAATGACCCTTTTATTACAGGGTAAGTGTAACCTCTGAAGTTTTTATTTTTAAATGTCAAGCTGAAATCGGTATCAAATAAACCACGAAGAAATACACATTTAATTCTAAAGACCGCCAAGAGTTCGTCAGGTCTGGAGCGTAGCGGAAGACCTGATTGGT
>JBBSVT010000054.1:0-5898 GCA_038046685.1 Nanobdellota archaeon | reverse complement strand
AAATTTTGCAGAAAGAGGATATTAAATCTATTTCCCACTTAACTTGACTCTATCCAAATAACCAAAGTTTTATATATTAATAAACTAGATATATTATTCTAACTTCAAAATAATGGCAAAAATTAATTTACCGAAGGAAATGCTGGAAAAAGAGTCTTTCAAAACATTGCCTCCAAAGGAGAAAGAGGAATATGTAGGCAATCTGTTAATTAAAATACTGCAGCTCAATCCCAACGGCATTACAACCTCCGAAATAACAGATGCTACAGGCCTAACTTCTTCAACAATTTGGCATCATCTTGAAATACTAAAAAGCGTCACGCTAAGCCGCAAGGTATCGCGCGGCAGCGTAGATGTTTACTACCCTATCGGGAGCCTCAATCACGTAAGCGATTACGATAAAGGCGATGCCCGCTATGCTGTCAGCACTGTTGAAAACAGCGAGGGAAAATTTGTCTGCATCCACGAAAAAAGAGAAAACAGGCTTGGCTCATATGTAACATTAAGGGGCATGGCCATACCCTTTGAATTGATAGACGACATCATTTTTGTGCTGAGTAAAACCAAAAAATCAATCAAGTGAAGAATCATCTATTGATTGGCAATGCAAAATAAAAAGAGCTGCCTTTGCCCAGCTCGCTTTCAACCCATATTTCTCCATTGTGCTTGCGTATAATTTTTTTGCATATTGCCAGCCCCAGCCCGGTTCCAATTTGCTTATTTTCTATCGGGGCGATCTGGAAATATTCCTCAAATAATTTTGGAATTTCCCTTTGGTCTATGCCAATTCCGGTGTCCTTTACCTGAACTACCACTTTCCTGCCGTTTTTTCCAGCAAGAATTGTCACAGAGCCTCTGTTTGTAAATTTAAATGCATTTTCAATCAAATTAGTTAAAACTTGGCTTATTCTTTGCTCATCTCCTTTAATCTCCGGCAATTTTGAGGGTAGTTTCAGATTCAATCTCACTTTTTTTTTCTTCGCTAAGCTCGAAAAATCAGCCTTGACATTATTGATTATTTTTTTTAAGTTTAAATTTTTGAAGGAAAACTTCATTTCTCCGGACTCAAGTTTGCTGACAGAAAGAATGTCATCAACCAAAGAGTCTAGCCTTTTGGCATTTCTAAGGCAAATTTCAAGCTGTTTTTGCACTAATTTTGTCAATTTGAATTTCCTGGGGCTCTTAAGCAATCTTTCAAGAAAGCCTATTATTGGCACTATTGGGGTTCTTAGCTCATGAGCGGCTATATTGGAAAAGTCTGATTTCATTATTTCAATCCTTTTCATCTCTTTTGCTACTTTTTCCACTTCCTCCTTCGACAGCAAATCAAATCTTTCCATCTCTAAAATGCCCCTTGGAACTGCCTTAAAGATTTGCATGAAAACAGGAAAATTTCCATACTTTTTCTTTACTGAGTTATAGGCATTTTTGAAAATTCTTTCAAGCTCCTCATTTCCAAACTGAAGCTTGGCTTTTTTAACTGCCGCTTCAAAAAATTTGGAATAAGAATTATGCAGCAGACTTTCATTTTCGATTGTGCCAAATGCATCCAGTTTTCTGGCTAATGATTCAAATGACATGTTGATTTCCGCTTTTAAAGAATTTATGGTGATTCGTTTAATTATCGCTTCTGCAAATTTCCTGTAAGCCTCTTTTAGGGTAAGATAGTCCTCTTCCTTTGCCAGCCTTTTTTCAACAAGATAAGGCTTTTTTTGCCTATATTCAATGCTGATTGCCCCTTCCTCTCCGAGAAGATTGACCCATTCTAGGATCTCATTTGAGCTTACTTCAATCTCTTTTGCAGCGTCTATTAATAAAATTCTTCCTCTTTCCTTAACAAGCTTAAGCAGCCTGTCAACGCCAGTTTCTATTATGTTGCTTCCTATATCCATATTGATGAATTATCTTAGCATTTTCTTTATTCGTTCCTTGAAATCATCATTGTCGATTGGCTTCCTTATGTAGTCCAATGAGCCCAGTTTCTTGATTTGCTTCTGTCCTTCGGAGCTGAATTGCGCTATAGTCAGGAAAGCGCATTTAACATCTTTGATTTTTGAATTGTTCCTAATCCGCTCGCACATTTCCCTGCCTGACATTCCCGGCATAAACATGTCAATCAAAGTTAAGTCAAATTTTCCTTTCTTTAGCTTCTGCAGCCCTTCCTGTCCATTCTTTGCAATGGTTACTTCGTAGCCTTCATCCTCCAATAAGGTCTTTACCAGCGCCCTAATATCAGCTTCATCGTCTACAATTAGCACTTTCTTTGTCATTTTGTCCAGCCTCTTTAGTTTTGAGTTGTGTAAATACCCTATTTTGGTCTCATGCTTTTTCTTAATCCAAGCAACTTAGCCTCGATCCTCTTTCTGGCCTTAAGGTAGGCTTGCTCTGAAATTAAGCCGGATGTGTAAGCATTCTTTATAGACTTCATCTCCTTTTCCAATTTTGGCATCGCGTCTTTTTTTGCAAATATATCCTGCTTTGCCTGCGTCTTGTCTTCGCCCACTTCAACGACTTTATCTACGAACATTGCAATATCCTTAACTAAGGCTGAGTTGACATCCTCCAATAAACAGGGAAGCGTGCAGTTAGAATGGCCATCTATTATTCTTTTCGTAATATCATGCGTAAATTTTGTTACAGTGCTTTCATCTTGATAAATAAGCAATGTGCTTAATGAGTCAAAAATAAGGCATTCAAATTTTTCATTGTCAAGCACCTTATTCAGTTCCATTTCAAATTCCTTAAAGTTCTTTGGCGAAGTTATATAAATAAAGTGGCTGTTAGCACTTCTTCCTTTGACTTCTTTGTTTACTGCGTCCACGAACAAAAATTTTTGCGCGTCAATGCCCATTTCATTGACTACCTCCACAAGTATTTCCGCTGGCCTGTTGACGCTTACATATAATATTCTGTTAAACCTTTGTGCCAGGCTTTTCACAATATTAAACAGTCCATTTTGATAGCCTTTGTTCGGTATTAAATATACAATAATCTTGTTTTTAGCGATATGCTCTTCAATCACTCCCTTTTTTGACTTTCTGAATAAGCTGCTTAGAAATGCCATTATACATTTATCACCCGAATGAATTTATAAATATTACGCTTGCTTTCTCAGTTTACCTAACTTCATTTCAATTCTCTCCTTATCCTTTTTATAGGATTTTTCAGAAATAAATTTGGATTTAAATGCATCCTCGAGAGCTATCAACTCTTTCTCTAATTTCTGTGTCTTTTCCACCGGTATTTTTTGCCTTATTTCAGCGATGCTCTGCTTTTTCCTTAATAATCTAAATGCATAAACTAAAATAGCCAATGCAATAACAATTCCAGCCAATACAGCAAGACCAGTGAGATAATACCTCAATTCAGGCCCATAATCGTACCGGCTAGGCATAACTTCAAATGTGTCAGAGCCAGTTCCAACTATGTTTGTATTGGCGGAGGCCTCTACAAAAGCCTTATAGGTTCCCGGCTTGATCTCGGAAGGTATGACCAGCTTTCTTATGAATTTTGCCTGAGTCTCGACATAAATTTTTTCTTCCTCAGCTGCGATTAAATTTCCTTTGCCGTCAATGATTGAATACTCTACATCAATGTTGCCGCGGCCAAAGCCCCTCAAATTAAATAGTGCAATTTGTATTAGAATTTCATCTCCTTGCAGTATTTTTTTGTACTCGGGAAGGACATTTATATTGACATCAAATAACTGCTGAGTGCTGTCAAATATAAGCTCCCTAACCCCGTTTTTTTCAATGTAAACTTTGGCTGAGCCGTTTGTGCTCACGGAGCCGGTCGCCTTAAGCGACTTAATGCTGCCCGGATTGCTCATATTCCACTGGTAAGTTCCGCTTTCATTTACTCTTAAATTCAGGTTTTCGCTGAAAATATTTTCTCTGCCCTCAATTATTCGTCCAGTAATAGACGGGTTCTTATATAAAGTCAGTCCTAAAAGAATTAGAATTATAAAAAAAATCGCAATTTTGCTGTTAAAATCCCTTTTTTTGTTGTACATGCCTGAATTTAGCCGCCTAATCCTAAAGTTAATAAAATTTTGTATTTTATATTGCTCTCTATTCTCCAATTTTTCTATGAACCTGTATTTAGGATATTTCGAGCATCTGCTCAATCATTACACCTTTCAATGTTGCCCTCTTTGATTACATTTTTACATTTAGAGCTTGTTACTATTATTCCTTCAGGTGTTGATTTGCCGCTTTCATATTCTTTTACTTTTGGTGGTTCGCTCCCTTCTTTATAGATAGGCACTAAACAATTTACCCACCCATTGCTAAAATGTCCATATGCAATATACTCTTTTCCGGGGAAACTATCACTGAATTGACCTCCACAGGATTCAGTTAATTTTATTATATTTTCATATTTATCTTGTAAACATAAATAACTATCTCCCAAAAAGCCGATTGAAAGACAAGAAGTTCCTTTTATCTTCACAATTTTACCTTCGTATTTTTCAGGATAAAAGGTGGTATCTTGTATAGAATCATAACCAACACTACAAGACGTAATTATCAATACAACTATTAATGGCAAAAAAATAGATTTAACCATCATTTTATATTCTAAAGAGTAATCATTTAAAAATATTATCATCTACCACTGGACATCTCTGCCTAAGATATATAAAGGATTAAATCTGCTAATTCTGAAAAAGAGAACACGCAAAATTGCCAAATTAAGCCTTTCTGTCTTCGACAAGAAAGCCTTTTACGCAGTTTAGCTCAAAAATCTCTTTTTCCTAAAACTCCAAAGTTCCAAAATTCAGAAACTTTGGAGGTTGATTAAAAATGAATGAAAATAGAATAGAAATAACATTAGAAGATTTTCCAGATGATATTTACATTCTCTTGGAAGATGATTTTAGGGCAGAATTCTTTAAAACTGCATGGAGGATAAACAAAAGCTACAGGCATTTGGCTAAGAAAATTAGAGTTTCTAATCCCATCATGCTATCTTGGAGAAGAGGAAGAATTAATTTTACTAATCAAGACCAGTTTTGCCCTGTTTGGGCTATTAAGTCAATAATAAATCATTCCGAGCATGATTCTAAATGGGAATATGATTTAGATGAAGTGCAAAAACATGTAAAATCAATAAGGTGCAAGGCAGGCGCTTTCAAAATCTATAATGTTAAATTGCCTATAAAAGACTCAATAAATCTAAGGGAGATTGTAACTCACCTTATATGCGATGGATCTGCTTTAAAAGAAAAGAGAAGGACGTCTAAATATGCTTCCACCAGTTTAGAAACTGTAAATGAATTAACGAAAAAACTATTGGTATTTGGAGAAACTCCTAATATGTTTATCAGAAGAGAGGGATATTTTAATCATTATCTTCCTTGCTATGTACTAAATTTCTCCAAAGCTATAACAAAAATTTTGACTGCTAAATTTGGTATTGATTTTAGAGGAAATAAAGCAAGAATGCCTAAAGAATTTTTTAATAGCGAAAGAAAGTTCTTGATTGCAATTGTAAGGACATTCTTAATTGATGAAGGTTGCATAAGAGACAGAAATATCAATTTTTGTTCTGGTAGCATAGAATTGCTTGAAGATTTAAAGCAAATTTGCAATTCTTTGGGGTATAAGTGTCAAAATATAAGAAAAAGTGGAGGAACATATTATCTAAATATTTCTCCAGATTCATTTGTCAAAGTTTATGAAGATTTGACTTTGTTCGGCAGGCTTCCTATCAAAGATAAGCAGGAAAGATTGGAATTGGGAATGAACATAATAAATAGCTCTCCAAATTTTCATAATCTAGACGAGAGTTTATTATTAAATTTAAAAAATCCCATTACAACTTTAGGGCTTTCTAAAAAATTACTAAAGACCGCCAAGAGTTCGTCAGGTCTGGAGCGTAGCGGAAGACCTGATT
>JBBSVT010000053.1:0-1512 GCA_038046685.1 Nanobdellota archaeon | reverse complement strand
TGTAAATCGTCAGCATAAAGTGGACTAAATATAGTAAAAAGTTAGTTGGGGATTCATAAAACCTTAAATTTATATGACTATGAAAACCAACAAGAAACAAACCACAGAGAATTTCATCAAAGAGATTCGCAGGAAAACACGGAGAGTATTTACCTCTGAACAGAAAATAAATATTGTAATGGAAGCTATGCGTGGAGAAATCACCGTAGCCGAGCTATGCCGAAAGTATTCCATTGCAGATGCCTTATTTTACAAATGGAACAAAGAGTTTTTAGAAGCCGGTAAAAAGCGTTTGGCAGGCGATACAACACGAGAAGCCACCAGCGATGAAGTAGCAGAGCTTCGCAAAGAAAATCAACGTTTAAAAGAATCCCTGGCCGATTTGGTTTTGCGCTACGATATTGTAAAAAAAAGCTTGAATTTTCTGGAGTAAATCAAAAATACAAAAAGTATATGCGTTTTAATGCAAGCGAGAAACAGGAAATTATAAAACTGATTGTCCGTTCAGATATTGGTATTAACAGATCACTTAAAGAAATGAATCTTAACAGAAGTACGTTTTACAATTGGTATAAAGTTTATTCTGAAAAAGGCATTGATGGATTGATACCGGGTAAGCGTGATTCGAAAAGGCAATGGAACAGCATTCCGCAAGAGCAAAAGAATTTAATTGTTGAACTTGCATTGGATCATTCTGAATTATCTTCCAGAGAACTGGCTGTTAAATTAACCGATGAACAACAGATTTTTATTTCTGAATCGAGTGTTTACAGAATTTTAAAAGCAAGGGGATTAATCACAACACCTGAACACGTTTTTCTTTCGGCTGCTGATGAATTTACCAATAAAACGGGTTATGTTCATCAAATGTGGCAAACCGATTTTACCTATTTTAAAATACTTGGATGGGGATGGTATTATCTAAGTACGGTTTTAGATGATTACAGCCGTTATATCGTTCATTGGGAGTTGTGTTCTTCAATGAAAGTTCAGGACGTTAAAAGAACTGTTGACAGAGCCATTGTAAAAGCAAGGATTGTAAGCAAACAGCCACCGCGTTTATTATCTGATAACGGATCTTGTTATATTGCCGCAGAACTTAAAACATACCTGAAAAACAATCACGACATTGATCAGATACATGGCAGGCCGATGCATCCGCAAACACAAGGTAAAATTGAAAGGTATCATCGTACAATGAAAAATGTGGTAAAACTTGATAATTATTTTTGCCCGGAAGAATTGGAAAAAGCTCTCGAAAAATTTGTTTACGTTTATAACAATGAACGCTATCACGAATCTTTAAAAAATTTAACACCGGCTGATGTTTATTATGGACGAGGTGAACTCATTCTGGCAGAACGGGAGAAAATCAAAAAACAAACACTTAAAAAAAGAAAGGAGATCTATGAAAAAATGAAGAACAAATCAAAAATCGAAAAAAAAGAACTAATTTTATATTAACTTGAAAGTCCAACTAACAAATAGTCCACTTTACTTTGAAGACATACA